>VEOV01000185.1 GCA_012026855.1 Geobacter sp. | reverse complement strand
TGCCGGCGTATAGGTAAAAGTTGTATCAGTTGGAGAAACAGCAGTTGTTGAAAATGTAGAGGTGATGCTTCTCGTCCAGCCTGAAATGAAACCGTTTGTGTCTGTTTTGAGGAGCCAGATGTCCGAGTCAATCGATGCGCCGGAGGCGCCTACGGCAATATAACCGCCATCTGCAGTGGCCTGAACCGAGTGAAGAGCATCGCCGTTTACATAGGCGTAGTCACGCTGCCAGAGTAATGATGTCCCGTCAGAACTGACACTTGCCAGTGCACCTTTGGATGCAAAAACATAGCTGCCGTCCGATGCTTCGACTACAGACCCTGCTCCCTGATTACCGAAATGGTTATAAGAGTTCTGCCACTGTAAACTGCCAAAACCGCCAAGCTTTACAATCCAGGCGTCAAGGTTGTTCTTTCCAACGGCAATAAAGCCGCCGTCACTGGCAGGCTCAATGGAATTAATCTGGCTATAGTAGCTATTTATGTTGAAACGCTTCTGCCAGTCAATACTGCCATCCGTGAAAAGCTTCATTGCCCAGGCGTCGTAAGTGATAAACGCAGTTTCAATCTTTCCGCCAACGATATATCCGCCATCAGCAGTCTGTCTTATGGAGTAGGCGTATTCTCCACCGGTGCTGCTGCCATAAGTCTTGTCCCAGCTGACATTGCCTGCTGCATCCAGCTTGACAACCAGTGCATCAATGTTTGAGATGCCCGGAGACAGATAGCCGGTGAAAATATAGCCTCCATCGGAGGTCTGCTGGGCACTGTAGGCTTCTCCGGGGTAAACGCCTATGTAGGTGTTCTCCCAGTTTATAGAGCCGTCGGCAGCCAGATTCATGATCCACGAGGATGAACTGCCGGTTCCTGCGGTTATGTAGCCGCCATCGGCTGCCAGTTGAATATCGTTTATCCGGTAGTAACCTGCGTTGCCATAGGTGTTTTGCCACTGTATTGAGCCGCTTGAAGTGAGTTTAATGATCCATGCGGCGCTGTTTTTTTCTCCGGCAATAACTGCGCCGCCGTCAGCTGTTTCCCTAACTGCCCAGGCAATATCAACGCCGGACGAGTGGAGTACTTTTGACCAGGTCGGGACTGAAGCCGGTGGGGTGGTGATAAAGTCGGCAGTGATGTTTGCAGCTGCCGTCATGGTGACTTTGCAGGTGAGTGACGAAGTGCCTGCACAGGCGCCGCTCCAGCCGTTAAAATATGAGCCTGCCGCAGGAGCGGCGGTCAAGGTAACTACTGAACCCGTTGGATAATTATTGGCACAGACAACACCGCAATCAAGATTACCTGCTATGCTGCTGACTTTACCGGAGCCGGTGCCACTTTTGATAACTGTGAGCGAGTTGAGTGTGGCCGAAGGTGTTGCCGAGGCTGTGACTCCTGCCGATACAGCTGTAAAAGCATCAACTGCACAGACGCGGTAGTAGTATTTCTGGTCATTTATCAGGGGGGGGGTATTGTCGAGATAGCTGGTGACATTGCCAACGTCAACGCCGGTTGAACAGTCGGTCAACAATGAGAATCCATTGATCCCTTTGGCAACTTTGTAAAATGTTATCCCAATTGCAGAGGTGGCCGGTGTCCAGAAAAGTTCTACCTGGGTGTTGCCCGGCACAACTGTCAGTTTGCCGTCGACTGGATAAGACGTAACATAGCAGACTGATCCGGATACAGCGGCTACAGAGGTGTCTATTGGTGCAGTAGAGAAGGTGGCAGCAAACTTGTTGGTCACGTTGCCTGAAGAAGTTGCTGATTGGACAATAGTTATGCCGGGGTCAACGACAGTCAGGGCAGGAGTCAGTATGGCGCTGGCTTCGCAGCCGGTCATCATGCCGGTTGCGTCAAGTTTCATTGCCCAGCCGTCATTTTTATACGTTGCAGTGCCTACATAGGTCTGCCCAACGAGGATAATGCCGCCATCGGCAGTCTGCTGAACAGCAGCACCGCTGTCAAAGGATGTGCCGCCATAAGTATGCGATCCTTGAAGTGCGCCGGTGGCATCCAACTTGATAAGCAGAATGTCCTGGAGTCCAGCGCCAAGAGCATCTGAGTAGCCACCAACTATATAGCCGCCATCAGTGGTCTGCTGTAGTGAGGTGCCATACTCATTGCCGCTTCCTCCAAGGCTCTTCTGCCAGATTATGTTTGCGCCGGTGGCGTCAATTTTGGCAACCCAGACATCGTTGCCGCCGGCACTGGCCACAGCCGAGTACCCGCCTGCTGCATAACTGCCATCAAGGTTCTGCACAACCGATGTCATGGTCACACCGCTCAGCTGCGACTGCCATACTGCCGAGCCGTTTGCCGAGAACTTTGTCAGGAGTGTGCCTCCAGCGACAATATAGCCATCATCAGAGGTCTGGACGACACTGTTGCCGGCACCGGACAGCACCTCTTTCTGCCATTCGATGACTCCTGTTGAGGTGGTCTTTACCAGCCAGATGTTGCTATTGGCGCTGCCGGAGGCGATGAAGCCCCCATCGCTTGTCTGCTGCACTGAAGAGAAACTGCTGTATGATGCGTCATCTGCTCCGATGGGGCGGTTCCAGAGATTGTTGCCAAGTGAATCCAGTCTGAGAAGCCATCCACGGCTGCCGCCGTTAATCATCGTCGTACCTGCCAGGATGTATCCGCCATCAGCTGTTTGCTGGATGGAATTTGCCGATTCATTGCCATTGAGACTGAAGCTGTCATAGCTGCCGTTATAGCTTTTCTGCCACGCCACAGTGCCGTCTGAATTCATCTTGACGACCCAGAAATCCTGGCTGACTCCACCATTGTATCCGTAGCTGCCGGCCATGACATAACCGCCATCGGCTGTTTGCCGCACCGCTTTGAAAGAGTCGTCGGTTGACGGATTGCCAAGGCTTTTGGACCAGGTTGCGGCTGTCGGCGGAGTGGTGGTGAAATTGGCAGTTGCCGCTTTCACACCATCCATTGTGAGTTTACAGGTTAAAGAGAGGTTTCCGGTACAGGCCCCGCTCCAGCCTGAGAAGTATGAGCCGAGAGCAGGGGCAGCCTGTAGGGTAACGACAGTGCCTGCAGATAGAATGGACCCGGAAGGGGTTGCGGCAACTGTGCCACTGCCGAAATCAGGTGAGTAGGTGCTTGTTGTCAGGGCATATTGGTTGCTGTCCAGAATAAGAATGCCGGTGGAAGTTGCCAGGTAAGCCGTGTTTTTGCTGCTGTCCAGTGCAATCTCATTTACCGGTGTCGGTGGCCGGAAAACGGAATAGGAGCCTGTACTACCATCAGCTATTGGCAGAATTGCCGGATTGTTGCTGTTGGCTAGATAGCTTATGCCGGTTGATTGATTGACAGCAAAGGATATGGCATTGAAAGGAATTTGATAGACGCTGTTGTCAATGCCTCTGATTACGGATGTGAAGGCGCTGTTGCTGTTGGCAATATAGGCAAGATTGTTCAGCGTGTCGATCCCTACGGATGTGGGGTTTGTACCGACAGCGACAGTCGCCGTGACGCTTAAGGTTGAACCGTCAATGATGCTGACATCGTTGCTGCTGTTGTTGGCAACATAGATCCTGTTTGTGATTTCATTTACTGCCAACCTGTAAGGGAAAGTGCCGACAGTAATTGGTGTTGGGATAACAGTGTCACTGCTGCCGTCGATTATGGAGACAGTGTAGCTGGTAGCGTTGGCAACGTAAATTCTGTTTCTGGAGCTGTCTATGGCAACTGCCTGTGGATTGCTGCCGACATTGATATTGGTGATTAACAGATTTGTACTGCCGTCGATAACCGATACTGTATTGCTACCGCTATTTGCGACGTAGAGTTTGTTGGTTGCTGTGTTGAGGGCAATTCCTGATGGGTTCATGCCGGTGCTAACATAGGTTGTAGAATTGGTGACACCGTCAATTACAGTCACACCACCGGTGGAAGTAAAATGCCGCGTATAAATCTTGTTATTGTTCTGATTGACAACTGCATTAAGCGGACCCGAATTGGGTAGGGTAATGGTTGTTGATGAGCTGCTGTAGCTGTTAAAGACCTGCACTGTGCTGGATCCGGATGAGACAGCGTAAACCTTGCCAGTGACCCCATTGTAGCCAATATAGTCAGCTGGATTTCCGGCAACTGTGGCTTTGATCATATGTGCAGCCGCAAGGTTGCTGCTGAAAAGAAAAAGTACTGAAATAAATATGCAAGAAATCAAAGTGTTGCAAGCGTGTCTGATCAGCATAGCGGGCTCCTTGATGCAAGGCCTGATGTAATATCAGTATGTCTAGCTTGTGGTTATGATTCACCTCGGCTTAATAGCGAAACTAAAAGGAAATAAATTTTATCACATTTTAAAGAATTTGCGATTGAAAACAGAACATGGTTACATTAAATCTGCCTGTTTCACTGAATGGAAAAACCCCCCGAAAGATGCCGGGGGGTTTTCATTCGCTTAGATTTTTAAGTGAGCTATCAGTATTTCGTATCGGCGTAATCAACCCAGCCGCCGGCCATTACCAGTGCTTTGTCGAACTGGGAAATTTCGAAGCTGAAGGTCTTGGATTTGCCGTTACCGCTCATGGTGAGTGTCTGGGCCTCAATGTCGATACTCATAGTCGCATCAGACTCCTCGGCATGACTGAAGATGAGGTCGAGATCAGCCTTGGGCAGCTCGATGGCTGCCATGCCGCAGTTGAACATGTTCTGGCGGAAGATCCTGGCGAAAGACTCGGCAATGACGGCGGTGATGCCGTTCACTTCAAAGACCCAGGGGGCATGCTCGCGGGAAGAGCCGCAGCCGAAGTTGGCCCGTGAGACAATGACCTTGGCGTTTTTCGTTTTGTCCCCTTTGGGGTCGAAACCCGGGAGCTTCAGGTCTTCCAGGATGTACGGTTTCAGATCCTGTTTGGTGATCTCGGTCAGGTATTTGGCCGGGATGATTTCGTCGGTATTGATGTCGCTCCGGTCGAGAAAAAGCACCGGGCCTCCGAATGTTTTCATTTATGCACTCCTTGCAATGAATTAAAGATATTTTCTCGGGTCGGCAATCTTTCCTTCAATGGCCGAGGCTGCGCTGGTTGCCGGCGACATCAGGTGTACCATGCCACCTTTGCCCATCCGTCCCATGAAGTTACGGTTGGTGGTGGAGGCGCAGGTTTCACCGTCGGCGAGCACACCGTTGCTCATCCCCAGGCAGGCGCCGCAGGTCGGGTTGGTGACGCAGAAGCCGGCTTCCATGAAGATGTCGATAATCCCTTCCTTGTTGGCAGCCTGGTAAATGGCCGGGGTAGCCGGAGAGAGTATGCCGCGGACGCCGTCGGCAATCTTACGTCCTTTCAGGATCTGGGCGGCGATACGCAGGTCTTCGAGGCGGCCGTTGGTGCAGGAGCCGATGTAGACTTGATCGATCTTCTCGCCGACGAACTGGCTGACCGGTTTGACCTGATCAGGTTTGTAGCCAAATGTAACCGTTGGCTCAAGGTTGTTGACATCTATCTCAAGCACGCTGTCATAAACAGCGTCATCATCGGAGCACCACTTGCTGAAGTCTGCCAGGGCGGCTTCCTTGGAGGCGTAATCACTGCTGATGAACGGCCAGAGGTAGTCGACGGTTACCTGGTCAGGCATGCAGATACCGGAAGTGCCACCTGCCTCGATTGCCATGTTGCACAGGGTCATGCGTGACTCCATGGTCATTTGGTCAATGACGTTGCCGCGGAATTCCATGACTTTGTCGGTGGCACCGTTGACCGTCAATTTGCCGATAATGTGGAGGATGACATCCTTGGCATAGACCCCTTTGGGGAGAGTGCCGCTGACATTGATGCTGATGGGTGTCGGTTCGCGAAAAGCGCAGACACCATTCAGGATGCCGACTGCCAGGTCAGTCGTGCCCACTCCGGCGGCAAAGGCACCGAAAGCACCATGGGTACAGGTATGGGAATCGCCCATGATCACGGTGTAGCCAGTGCGGATGTACCCCTTTTCCGGAAAGAGGGCATGACAGACGCCATTGGCGCCGATGTCGAAGAAGTCCTTGATGTCGTGGCGTCGCGCCCAGTCACGCAGCATCTTGG
>VEOV01000128.1 GCA_012026855.1 Geobacter sp. | reverse complement strand
TGTCGATGAACGCCTTGGTCTCGGCGGAGATATCGGCAAAATAGGTCGGCGAAGCGACGATCACCCCGTCGGCGGCATCTATTTTGGCAATGCAGCTGTTGATGATATCGCCGTTTTCCGTGCTGACTGCGCAGGTCTTGTCCTTGCTGGCAAAACATCTGTAGCAGGCGGTGCATCCCCGGATAGTCTCCCCGCTGAACTGCACCAGTTCGGTTGCAATCCCCTCTTTTTCCAGCTCGGTAAATACGTGCCTGATCAAACTGGCGGTATTGCCGTCCTTACGGGCACTGCCGTTGAATGCGACTACTTTCATTGCGTACTCCTTCCCTCTGGTTTTCTGTTTCCAGGGATTTAACGCCCCTGTCCCTTTATTTAACGGTAAATCATTTCTTCAGGCAATCACTCCTCGACGACATTGACCAGCTCACCGGTCTTCTCCAGCAGATAAATCCTCACTGCCAGGCGGATCTCGTCAACCGGAATTTTCCGGTCATACAACTTGAACAGGTTGTAGCCATCGCTGCCGGCCAGCACGCTGCTCAGCCCGCCGGGAGGCAGCTGCCGCACCTCATCGGGCAGAACCGTGGCCGGGTACTCTTCATGGTCGCCGATATGCCAGTTGCTGCCATCAACCTGCAGCTGGTCGAATGCAGCCGGGATAGCGGCACCGTCAGCCACCATGGTGCGCAGCCGCTCCATGAGGATCAGACCGGCTTTCTGCTCCTTGTCGTCCGCCCCGGTTTTCAGGTAGGCATGATCAACCACCAGTTCGCCGATGTGGTCCGGTACGGTAATGGGGAGCGCCTTTACCAGGGCTGCTTCTATCCTGTCACGCTCTTCCAGGCTCCACCGGCCGGCAGGGACATTGATCCCATTGTCCTGAGCAGCACTGCGCAACAGTTTCTGCTCGATCAGGTCGGTCAGCGCTTCAATAGGGGGGAGTTTCGAAGCTTCAATATAAGCTACCAGCTCAGAGGCCCTGACCGGCTCATCCTTGACGGTGGCAACAACCTTGTCGGCGGCGGCATCACTGCCGGCTGCCATCAGCTCTGCTGCAGGCAGCAGCGATAGACAGCAGGCAGCCAGCATAACCCAGGATTTCAGCAAGCGCTCTATTTTCATATCCCATCCCCCTTTCAAATCGGGCAACTGTCCCCATAAAAATATTCAATTCTGCCCCTGCCCATGGGAGCAAAAGTTTACTATCCTGAAACTGAAGCTACTGTCCCGTATTACACTGAATATTACCCGTAATCTTGGACAATTTCGCTATCCCTTGCCCGATTTCGGCAGCATCCATCCCGCCGAAACCGAGCAGGAGGCTGGTGGTGGCAGGTGCAGCCGTGGCACAGGTCCCACTGAACGGAAACAGATTGATCCCGTGCTCTGCGGCGGTGCGGATAATTTCGGTTTCACCGGGGGTTTCCCCCGGCAGTTGCAGCACCACATGCAGTCCGGCCCCCTGGCCGACTATCTCAGCCCGGCTGCCGAAATGGCGATTGATGGCTTCGAGCATGGCGTCATGCTTCTTCTGGTAGATGATACGCATCCGCCTGACATGGCGCTCCCAGTAACCCTGGGCCATGAATTTTGCCATGGTTTTCTGTTCCAGGAGCGAGACCGTGGAAAAATAGTCCCGGTAAAGCATCCGGAAACCGGCCAGCAGCGGGCGGGGCAGCACCATGTAGCTCAGACGCAGCGCCGGGGAGAGCACCTTGGAAAAGGTCCCCATGTAGATGATGTTGCCGTCGGGTCTGAGCCCCTGCAGGGAAGGAATCGGTTTGCCGTGGTAGCGGAGTTCGCTGTCATAATCGTCTTCGATGATCAGTTTGTCCCCGGTGCCGGCCCAGTCAATCAGGTTCAGCCGGTTGGCCACCGGCATGACATACCCCATGGGCAGCTGGTGGGACGGTGTCACATAGGCGATGGTGCAGTCACTGGCGCGCAGGGCTTCCAGCCCGATCCCCCCCGGCCCGATAGCAATTGGCACGATACCGAACAGGTTGTTCCGGAAGACGGCCCGGGGCAGGTGATAGCCGGGATCCTCCACTGCCACCGTCGCATGCTCTGCCCTCAGCAGATGGGCCACCAGGTCCAGGCTCTGCTGGAGGCCGGCACAGATGATGATCTGCTCAGGCTCGCAGATGACGCCACGGGAGTGCTCCAGATACTGTTGCAGATTGCTGCGCAACCCCCAGTCACCGGAGAGATCGCCGTACTGGGAAAACTCTCGGCTGCTCTCGCGCAGGCACTCCAGAAAGCAGCTGCGCCACTGTGCCGCCGGAAAGCTGGCCGGATCGAGTCGGGCGGGATGGAAGTCGTACTGGTAGGCTGGTAGCGGCTCCGGGGGGCGGCTTTGCTTGCGGGGCGCATGCTTCACTGCCAATGGTGTGGTATGATGATCAAGCGCCGACACGAAATAGCCGCTGCGCTCCCTGCTGTAGATATACCCCTCGGCAGCCAGCTCCTGATAGGCGCCATCGCCCGTGTTGCGGCTGGTCGCCAGCTCGGCCGCCAGGTCTCTGACAGAGGGGAGTTTACTGTGGGCCGGCATTTTCCCGGACAGCACCCGGGCCCTGATCTGCTTGTAGAGTTGCTTGTATAATGGCTCTTGGCCGTTATGGTCCAGAATGAACATAGCTGCTCCACTCACACCAATCGATTAACAGGAGGTAGTACCGATGATTCCCGAAAAACTGCTGGAAATACTGAAACAGGACGGCGTAGTTGCCATCGCCACTCTGGGCCAGGACGGGCCACACATGGTCAACACCTGGAACAGCTACATCCGCATCTCAGCCGATGGCCGCCTGCTGATTCCAGCCGGTTACATGCACCGGACCGAGGCGAACATTGCCTTCAACCCGGAAGTGCTGCTTACCATGGCAAGCAGCAAAGTGCAAGGTCTGCATGGCCCCGGCGCCGGCTTCCTGATCAAGGGGAAGGCCGAGTTCATCACATCAGGACCGGATTTTGACCTGCTAAAGGCAAAGTTTGACTGGCTGCGCGCCACACTGGCGGTTACGCCCGATACGGTCACGCAGACCTGGTAGTATTCGCTGCTCAACCAGGCCGGGCCCGCTCGGCCACATACTCCGCCATCCCCCGGTAGCTGTTGCCGAAGAAGTACCGCTCCCGCGCCCGGATATCGTCAGGCAGGCTGGTGATGTTGGCATAATGCCGGTCATGGGCCAGCAGCCAGGCGAACATCGCCTCCTCCCGCTCCGACTCGGGGACCGTTGCCACTGCCGCTGCCCCTTCGACCCAGAGGAGCAGCTGGTTCCGGGCGATGGCCAGATGCTCGTCCGCCCTGTCCACCAGCCCGTAATGGGCAAAGACCATGCGCCGCGGCTGTAGCGCCATCATCCGCTCCACCGAATCGAGGGCAATCTCCAGGATAAAGCGGGGGGGCGTTGCCGGCCGGATCATGATGGCGTCAGGCACGACGCAGCGCACCCCGGCAACCTCACCGGCAAAGAGGAGGTCATCCAGCAGGTAGCAGCAGTGGTGCTGGGCATGGCCAGGGGTCAGAAAGGCCCGGACGCCGGTAGTGCCGATTGCCTCCTCGAAAAAAATCTGCTCCTGGGGCACCGCCAGGATTTCACCGTAGGCCTCTGCCAACTTTTCCCCGAGCACCTTGCGGGACCCTTCCCACAGTTTTTGCGGGGAGACAAGATGCCGGATGCCGTCCGGATGGCAGATCACCCTTGCCTCGGAGAATTCCCGCAGCAGCGCACCGGTGCCGCCGGCATGATCGATGTGGGATATGGGTAAGAAGGATATAGTCGAGCCGCTGCACCCCGTGACGCCGTACCGCATCAACAAGCCGGGGGATGGTCGACAGGGGCCCGGGATCGACCAGCAGGGTGAACTGCTCGCCGCAATAGAGCCAAGAGCTGATGAACTGGCGAAAGCCGGTCAGCCCCGGCTGGTCAAGATCGATACAGTGCAGATAGTCGAGCTTCATATTCATCCTCGGATTAGCTGTAATAACGGCACAGGGGGCAACAGTTGTAATTGGGATTTTACGCTGCCACCCCCTTATACTTCCATTTTCAAAGACTGGCCACTCCTTCTTTTTGCCACTCCGTCTTGTTGCCCATTCTTTCCACTATCCGCCCTGCAGAATAATCCGCATATTCAACATTTCACTGTAGAATATTATATAGTTTATAATTAAAAAATACTTGCTAATACAATTTACTGCAATAGTTGCAGCTACTTACACAATCAGGCCATTGTGGCACGCATGTTGTAATCTATCTTTTACAACAGGCGAAAAGTCGCCTGAATTAAAGTACCAAGGAGATAGAAAATGAAAACAAGATCGATAGTACTGGTAGCAGCATTCATGATGGCTTCGGCAGCGGCGTCTGCTTTTGCCGCGGACGGCATGAAGCATGACATGCAGAGTGATTTGCACGTAAGGATGGGGATGGCAGCACAGGAAGAAAAAACCTTGGCACCGGGAGAGTCCAAGGCAGTAACGCATATCAGGCACGATATGCAGAGCGACCTGCACGAAAGGCTGGGGATGGCGGCAGACGACAGCAGGCAGAATGCTACCGTGTATAACGGACCGTCAGATCCAAGCGTCTACAGACCGTAAATGATCAACCGAAGCTGAACAGAAAAAACCAGAATGAAGATGGGAGGGGGGCCGCAACAGCCCCCTTTTTCTTTGGTTGTGCCATTTACTTCCTGCTCAAATACTCCCCCAACTCACCCCGGGCATGGAGGTCGTCGTGGCAATGGCTGCAGAGATTTTCCCAGTTGGAACCATCGGGCGGATTGTTGTGATGGTTGCCATCCCGGTGGTGTACGGTGAGCAGATGGGCATTTGACTGGTCGAACTCCCGGGCGCAACGGGCGCAGATCAGGCCGTGCAGCTTGAGCGACTTCTGCCGGTAGTTGCTGTTGTCGTCAATTGCCTGGCGCATGGCCCTGATCCTGGCGTCAGCCTCCTCACTGCTCGGCAGTTTTACCGAAACCGGGCGGCGGGGTTTCATTTGCCACCCTTGATGAT
>VEOV01000061.1 GCA_012026855.1 Geobacter sp. | reverse complement strand
CGTGCTGGAGGCGATCCGGGCCATCAGCAACGAGGCCAGCTAGCTGCCGATGCCTGGCAAACTCCTGGAAAACGCCATCGTCCGCCTCCTCAAGGAGCGACCGTTTTACGGCTATCTGCTGGCCGGTCTACACAAAAGACCAGCCAACAGCGACTTTCCGGTCGGGGTCACCATCAGTGCCGGGGTTCCCACCCTCGCCTGCAACGAAGCAGGCTTTGCCACCTATTCCCCACAAGAGCAGGAAGCGCTGCTGGAGCATTGCGTCATGCACCTGCTCCACCTGCACCCCTCCCGGCGCAAAGAGCGCAACAGCCACTACTGGGACATCTCCTGCGACCTGGCCATCAATCCGGCTCTGGAGCAGATGCCCATGGCAGCGCCCCGGCCGGAGTACTTCAACATGCCGGACGGACTGGCAGCGGAGGAGTACTATCACCGCCTGGTTGACCCCTTTGACACGGGTAACCTTGACGGCGCCGGAATGGGGAGCGCCGACCAGTCGGAAAAGGGCGCTTCCGGCGCTGGCGACGGCCAAGAGCAGGGGAGCGTGCTGGATGACCACTCCATCTGGGAAGAGGCGGACTGCACGCCGCTGCGCCTGGCAGAAGAGATGGTGCGGGGGATGGTGCGGGACGCCTGGCAACAGAGCGACGGCGAAGTCCCCGGCGAGCTGCGGCCGCTGGTAACATCGTTCCTGACCCCGCCGCGCCTACCCTGGCAGATGATCCTGCGCCAGTTCATGGCCACTGCCGGCAGAATCGGCAAGCGCTCCACCTGGCAGCGGGAAAACCGCCGCTTTGCCCATGAAACCCCGGGAAGCCGCAAACGCCACCGCCTCAACCTGCTCATCGGCATCGACGTCAGCGATTCGACCAATGCCCCGGAGCTGCGGGAAGCCTTCGCGCAGGAACTGGTAAGAATAGCCGCCGGGCGGGACTGCTGCCTGACCGTGCTCTATGCCAACAGCCGGATCCAGCGGCTTGTAAAATTAAGCGGCAAAGGGGTTGCCATCGCCAGCTATCACGGCGGCGGCTTTACCGACCTGAGACCGGTTTTCGACTACGCCCGAACCATGCACCCCAGACCTGCCGCGGTCATCTACCTGACAGACGGCATCGGCCCGGCGCCGGAGAGCATGGATCTGCCGACCCTCTGGGTGCTGACCAGGGCAGGGGAGCGGCCGGTGCCATGGGGGGTTGAGCTGAGACTTGACCTGTAGGTGGCAACCCAGCTTTTTATTGGTATACTGACTTTTCAGGAGGGTTAACCATGCCCACAACAGATGCCAATTTAAATATTCAACGGACCCTGGAGCTGTGCGAACAGATCGAGCGCTGCAATGCAGATATCTATCGCCACTTTGCCACAACATTTGCCAAGATCCCCGACATGGCGAAACTCTGGCACAAAACCGCCCTTGAGGAAGAAAATCACGCCCATCAGTTCACCCTGGCCATCAAGCTGCAGCATCTGAATGTCGTCAAAGAAACAACTGTCGACAAATTAAAGGCGGAAACTTTCCTGGCTTATGTAAAATCTGTCTTCGATGGGGTGCTGTCCGCAAATCCCAGCAAGTTCTACGCCCTGGTGACCGCCATCAACCTTGAAGAGAAGCTCGCTGAATTTCATGCCAATGCAGCCGCTATTTTTGTCGACGAAAGCTTCAAGAAGCTGTTCACGGCCATGTTGAAGGCGGACAAAGAGCATGTCGAAACCATCCAGAAGGTCTACCATCAAATGACGATAAATCATGCCGAGTAATTAAGGAATCCGGACCACTTACCTATGGAAGAACGCAATCCGATGACAGTCGATTCAGTGCGGGAACTGCTGGAGAAGGCCGGCGCCAGCGTCATGGCCCGGGCAGGGCGGAGCGAGCATTACAGCGCTCCGCGGGAGTTTTCCTTTGAAGTGCGCGGCGCCTTTGCCAACGGACTGGAGCTGCACGTGGTCGCCCGCCAGTTCACCTACCGTGACCCGTGGGAAGCGACCGGCCGGGTCAACGACCTGGTTGACGCCTCCCTGCTGAAGGATGGCGGCTATTCGCCCCTCCCCAAGGGGTATCCGTTTTTTCAGGGCACTGATGAAGAGACCGGGCTTGATGAAGAACAGTTGAAGGAGCTGATTGCCTGCGTGCAGGGCATCAATCCGAAGCTGTACGAACTGCAGAAGCTGACCGGCGACCTGTGACTAATTGACCACTCTCCTGATACGAGCGCCGTCCCAAGCCAACCAACATCAATCCGTAAAAAATAAACCGCAGCTCATTTTTGGACCAGCGAGCTTCAAGCCATGCCTTCAGGTAGCGCTGCACATTACAGCGCTATTTTTCCTTGCGCTCTCTGCCCCGCTGCTCAATTGCCCTGGGATGTTCCCTCTCGGGAGCGCTGTCCGGCGTTTTGACCCGCCAAATTCTCCTCTGGGCCTGACCTCTCGGTGCCGGTTGGCCGCCGCTTCTTTCAGCCGGCCTGATTACGGTCTGCTGACGTACTGGCGGCGGAGCAACAGAAGTCTGGGGTGCCCTGGGCTGAGGAGCAGCCACTGGTGGCGACGGCTGAGGCGGTTTCCTTACATCTGGCGAGGAGTTCAAAACCCGTGGAAACCGCTGGCGCAGTTCGCGATTATCCCTCTGCTCCAGCTGCCGTTGAGCGGGGCTGGTGGGGGGCTGGCCGGCCGTTGGCCGGTGCCCCTCCCTCTGGGGCCTGATTCTGGGG
>VEOV01000261.1 GCA_012026855.1 Geobacter sp. | reverse complement strand
TCCGCTCTGCAGGACCAGATGCAATTTTGATGAAGCGAAGGTCAGCGGCGCCGGCATAAAGCTGCGGGGCAGCAAATGCAGCTCGGTTTTCAGTCTTGTTGCCGACAAGAGCCAGCGGGCAGGGCGCCTGACAGTGTTGATTGCCCACGAGAGTCAGGAGTTCTGTGCTGCCGTCCAAAAAGTGCTTGCTCCAGAGCCATTTGACATTGTGTCGTGCCATGACGGCAAGGAAGCTCTTGAAATTGTCAGAAAGCTGCTGCCTGATATTGTCATGCTGAATGTTGCTCTGCCGACTCTCTACGGTTTTCAGGTCTGCGAGGCTATCAGAGCTGACAAGCGGACTGCCGGCACCAGGATCATTCTGCTTGCGGCCATCTATGATAAAACCAAGTACAAGCGGTCGCCGGAATCACTATATGGTGCTGATGACTATATCGAACAGCACCACATTCCCGACAAGCTTGTGCCGATGATTTACAGTCTTGCCAGCTCAGCAGCTGATCTGTCGGCAGTTGTCTCAGAGCCGGTAGAAAATACCGCTACAGTCTGTGCCGCTGTGATCGATCCGGTAGAGGTGACTAGACAGGAGAATCTGCGTCAGGAAATCAAGGAGCAGCAGCTAGTGGCAACCACAGCTCTTGATGATTCATCCTGCAAGGCCGCCAGGCAGCTTGCCAGAAGCATTGTTTCCGATATCTCGCTCTATCGTGAAGCTGAACTGGAAGAGGCGGTCAAGACCGGCAATATCGAAGAGTGTCTTGGCGTAGAGATCAAGGATGGCAGGGCCCTGTTCGAAAGCAAATTTCCTGAAGCTGCTGCCGCTTTCGTGGATTTTTATGCAGAGGCGCTTGAAGAGCTGATTTGTCAGAAACGTAATGAAATGGGCATTAGTGAGGGGTGAGATGACGGTAAACCTGCTTGAAGAGCTGGTTAAATGGTTTGCATCTCCTGACGAAGAAGAGAGGAGGGTGGCGGTATCCGCATTCTCGGGCTTTCCTTTTGCCCAGGTAAAGGACCTTACCTTTGCTGCTCTGGGAGATGACAGCTGGCGAGTGAGAAAAGAGGCCGTTGATTTAATTCTCTCGGTATCCCCCGGAGACGAGCTGGCCAGAGAGCTGATCGCGCTCCTGGTTGTTCAGGGCAACGCCGGGTTGCGAAATTCTGTTGTCGAGGTGCTTCAAGCTGTGGGTGAATCAGTTCTTCCCCATCTTGTCGAGCATCTTGCCCACGAAGATGCCGGCGTCCGCAAGTTCATAGTCGACATTATGGGGGGTATCGGTTCATCCGCGAGTATTGCCGATCTTAAAAGGGCATTGGATGACAGTGACCCTAACGTAGCGGCGGCGGCGGCTGAAAGTATGGGGCTGATCGGCGATAAAGAGGCTCTGCCGTCCCTGCTTGATTGCCTGCAGCGTGACGATCTTCTGATTCGTTATGCAATTCTTGAAGCCCTTGTCAAGATCGGTAATCCGGTCCCTCTGGAGTCAATTACTTCTCTGGCAGGTGATCCCCTGCTGAAAAAGGCAGTCTTTGAATGCCTCGGCGTTATCGGAGATATCGGCTCCGCGCAGCTTCTGATTGAAGGTCTTACTGACAGGGCCAGGAATGTCAGGGAGGCTGCTCTGTCAGCCCTTTCTGTGATCAGGCAGAGAACAGCACCCGAACGTTTCCAGGAAACAGCTGAGGCGCGACTCAAAGAGATTCGTGGCACTGATGCAGTTGAGTACCTGATTGCCATGCTGGAAAGCTCAGATCTGAGGATCAAGTCTGCTGCAATACTGTTTCTTGGTATTGTCGGTGACCCCCGGGCTTTTGAAGTGCTTTTGCGCAGCTACAGGGATGAAAATGTCCGCAACGCTTCCCTAGAGGCACTGAAGTGCTTCGGCCAACCTGCCGGTAAGTTGCTCTCTGCAAGGTTTGCTTCAGCTGATGAAGAGGAGCGATGCATAATTGTGCATATTTCCGGCGAGATGCAGTTTGCAGAATCATGCAGCATTGCTTCTGCCGCCCTTGAAGACGTTTCTGCGTCGGTGAGAGCCCTTGCTGCTGAAGCGATCGGCAAGTCTGGTCATACCGAGCTTATTCCGTCTCTGATTAAACTGCTGAGTGATGAGAGTCTGGAGGTTCGCAAGCGGACAACCTCTGCCCTTGTCCGTCTGGCAACTCTCGCCAGCGATGGTGTAGCTGCTTCGGCCCGTCAACTTGCAGATTCTGCCGATCCTGACTGCCGGCTTCAGGCTGTAAGGTTGTTTGCCGCCTTGCACGATATCTCCCCGCTTATTTCACTGAGCAAGGATGAGGACTATCTTGTAAGACGTGAAGCAATTAACGCTCTCGGGGAATTACGGTTTCCAGATGCTGCAGGCAGGATCACCATGGCTCTTGCCGATGAAGAGGCAGACGTAAGGCTTGCAGCAGCAACTGCCCTCAGTTGGAGTGGC
Organism: Geobacter sp.; assembly: GCA_012026855.1. Lineage (GTDB taxonomy): Bacteria > Desulfobacterota > Desulfuromonadia > Geobacterales > DSM-12255 > VEOV01. The sequence goes on along the minus strand of VEOV01000261.1, from coordinate 2,404 downwards.
TTTGCCGATGATGCTGACTCACTGTTGCTGGCGCTGGACGATTCATCCCAGCGTGTCCAGGCAGCAGCGATAAAAAGTATCGGTAAACGAAGGGATAAAGCGGCGTTTGAGCGGATCGCCGCTTTTAGCAGTAATCCATCGGGGATGCTCAGGATTGCCGCTTTGCAGACTCTCGTGCAGATTGATCCTGAGAAGGCTGCAACAGCTCTGTCTACCGCAGCAAATGATCCTGATGAAGAGGTGGCAAGGGTCGCATCCAATCTTCTCAATATGCTGTCTGAAAGGTCTTGATGTTATTATTTACTGACACAGAAGTTAAGATGACAGACGAGGAGTTCCTGCTCCTGCGCGATCTGATCTATAACTACAGCGGTCTTTATTTCTCGGCGGACAATCAGTTCCTTCTTGAGCGACGCCTTGCGCCCCGTCTCACCCATTACCAGCTTGCAGCATTTCATGATTATTATTATTACCTCCGCTACGATATAAATCGTGAGCAGGAATTGTCCGACATTATGGACCTGCTGACTACCAATGAAACCTACTTTTTCAGAGAGTCGTTTCAGCTCAAGGCGTTTACGGATGAGATCATTCCGGAGTTGATTGCCCATAAAAAGAGCCGCTTTGATAAAACTATCAGAATCTGGAGTGCTGGCTGCTCAACCGGTGAAGAGCCTTACACAATCGCCATGCTGTTGTTGGAACGCCCTGATCTGGCTGGCTGGAAGATCGAGATTGTCGGTACAGATATAAGCCAGAGAGTGCTGCATCAAGCGAGGAAGGGGGTCTATGGCAACTCCTCTTTCCGTGTGACCGAGCCGCAATTCAAGAGCCGGTACTTTCATGAACAGGATGGTGGTTACAGGGTTGCAGACAGGATCAGAGAATTTGTTACCTTCAGCCGATTGAACTTGTACGATCAAAGCAGGTATCTTTTCCTTGGGAAAATGGACATAATTTTCTGTAGAAATGTAATTATCTATTTTGATCAGCCGGCTAAAAGGCGAGTGGTCGACAATTTTTATTCGACCCTGAATCCTGGCGGATTTTTGCTCCTGGGGCACTCCGAGTCACTGATGAATATCACTACAGCATTCAAGTTAAGACACTTTAAAAACGATATGGTATACGAGAAGCCGGCTAAAAATGATGGAGACGAAATATGAGCCGGGTAAGAGTTCTGGTAATTGACGATTCGGCTTTCAGCAGGCGCACTATTGTCAAACTCCTTGAGGAAATTCCAGGAGTAGAGGTGATAGGTTATGCAATGAATGGCGAAGAGGGGCTTAAAAAAGCTCTGGATCTCCGTCCTGACCTTATCACCATGGACCTTGAAATGCCTGGCATGGATGGATTTACGCTGCTGCGTATCCTTATGATGGCCTGCCCTGTGCCGGTAATTGTGGTAAGTTCTCACAGTCAAGACGATCGTGTTTTCAAGGCGTTGGAGCTTGGGGCGGTGGATTTTGTATCAAAGCCTGCCCGTGCCCTTTCCGACGAACTGCTAGGCATCAGGGACGAACTGCAGCAAAAGGTCGGCTCAATACTCAATCTCAATCTTCAGGGGTTAAAAGAGCGCACTCTGGCCCAGGAAAACCAGACTGCGACTCTGAATCTGAAGGGTACCCGTTTGCCCAGAGGGGCAAGGCAACGCTTCGAGATCCTGGCAATAGGCTCTTCAACGGGCGGACCGCCGGCATTGCAAAAAATACTGTCCCAGTTTCCGACAGCTCTGCCGTTCTCGGTAGTAATTTCCCAGCATATGCCAGCGGGGTTTACCAAGGCCTTTGCGGAACGACTCAACCGGCTGCTCCCTTTTGAAGTGAGGGAGGCGACAGACGGGGAACCGCTTAAACCGGCTACGGTATACATTGCTCCAGGCGGGATGAATATGGTTTTTGTGCAGAATAAAGAGAAGGTTGTCATAAGGCTCAAACCTCCTGCCAAAGAGGATAAATATCTTCCATCTGTAAATGCCATGCTCACTTCTGTTGCCAGGGTTTTTGGAGCAAGGGCGCTGGCAGTTATCCTTACCGGCATGGGCAATGATGGCAGTGTCGGCGTAAAAAAGATAAAGGATGCCGGTGGCGGGGTGATAGCTGAATCTGAAGGCTCGGCTGTTGTTTTTGGCATGCCTCGCGAGGCAATTGCCACTGGTGTTGTTGATAGGGTACTTGAACTTGATAATATTGCCGCAGGTATTATAGACTACTGTGGATTTAAACCCGTGAGGGTTTAATTTCCCCGGGATCAGATCAGCAACTGACTGGTTTGATGTCAAACCCGATTCAATGCAAGTTTATATCGAGGAGGACATAGATGATCGAAGAGGAATCAGGAGTCAGGGGGAAGGCGGAAGAGTTCCTGCAGGTCTTCAAGAAAGGGGCCGAGTTTACTCACGAAC
>VEOV01000062.1 GCA_012026855.1 Geobacter sp. | reverse complement strand
GTGTGGTTTCTGCTGTTTTGAAAAATACGAGAATGACAACGGCACCATCTTTTACACCCAGCCCCCCTGCCGCTATCTGGATGTGGTCACCCGCCAATGCAAGGTCTACAACAACCGCTTCACCATCAACCCTGAATGCATCCAGCTGACCCCCGAGCTGGTTCAGACTCTCAAATGGCTGCACCCGCAGTGCGGCTACCGCCAGGCCCAAAACGGGCAGTAATAGCCACTGCCCGCCGGCTGAAACGCCACAGCTCCCCCTCTCATTATAATCCCGCTTGACAGACAATTTGCGCCGCAGTATTGTGAGCACACTTTTATTTAATGAGGCAAATGAGGATGTATCCCAGATAATCCGGAGAAGCGCTAAATGTCCCTCCTGAGCAGGTTTATTGCTTTCACATCCATCACCCTGAAACGTTTCATCTTTACGGCAACCCTGATCGTTTCGGCCATAACCTTTGTCACGGTAACCGCCACCCTCTCCTGGATACTGCTCCGCCAGGCAGAGGATGTCTCCAGACGCAACTCGGACGCAGCGGCTAGGCAGATCCTCACTGCCTTTACCCAGGCCATGGAAGAGGGGCGTTCCCTGGCCGACATGACCAGAATCATTGACAGTTATGAAAGCTCATTCCCCGGTCATTACGAAATCGCCGTTCACCCTGCCAAAAGCAGCACCCCTCCGCCAGCAGCAGCACCGGCAGCGGATTCCGCCATAAGCAAGGCATTTGCCACGGGCAACACCCAGCACCAGCAGACCTTCACCTCATTCAAGCATGTTTTCCCTCTCAAGGCCGAAAGCCGCTGCCTCGCCTGCCACACCGGCGCCAAGGTCGGTGATATCCTGGGGGTGCTTGCCATTGACGAGGAAATCACCGCCAATCGTAATGCGCTCCTGGTGAAAATCCTCCTCGCCTTTTTACTGCTGCTGCCGGTACCGTTTCTGATGTCCTTTCTGGTCTCCAGGTTTGTCAATGCCCACGTGGGGAACGCTCTGGAAAGGCTGCACCGGCAGGTCTGCTCCGTCAACAGCGTCGCCGATCTCACCAAACTTGCCCCGGCCTTCGACAACAGTGAACTCCGCTTCCGGGAGTTGACCGACATCTTCGGCGCCTTCGGCAACTTTGTCTCCCGCATCAAGGATGTGGCCGTGGGCAAGGAGATGCTGGAGTTCGAGATCAAGGTGCTGGAGCGGTTCATCATCACCTCGGAGGCCATCCGGGACTGGAAGGAACGGGTCAATTTCCTCCTCAGGGAAGTCAACAAGGTCATGCCGGCCTACACCATCTTCTGCATCTTCCAGATCGAGGAAGAGGCCTATGACATCGAAGTCTTCTGGTTGAACCCGCCGTCGCCGGAGACCGAAAGCACCATCGAAGAGATCATCCGGCAGCGGGCCAGTCAGGAACAGCTGACCCGCAACCTGCCGGCCAGCACCAAGTATATCCACAACATCGTCAATGCCCGCGGTGGCACAGTTGACCTGGACCCGCAAGAGATAGAGATGCAGACGAAATCGCTCATTCTCGACATGCCCCAGATCGGCGGGGTGGTCGGCATCGGCGTCCAGTCCCAGACGGTGCTCGACCCGGTCAGGTCACTGGTCATCAACGGCATCCTCACCACCCTGCTCAACGTGGTAGGCTCCATCAAGGCCATCTACAAGTACACCAGGGACCTGGAGTACTACGCCACCCGCGATCCGCTCACCAATCTGTTCAACCAGCGGGTTTTCTGGGAGTTGCTGCACTACGAAGTGGGCCGCTCGGAACGGCACAACAACCGCTTCGGCATCCTGGTGATCGATCTGGATAACTTCAAACTGGTCAATGACACCTATGGCCATATCATTGGCGACAAGTATCTCTACCGGGTGGCCGACACCATTCACGACAATCTGCGCCTGGGGGACATCCTGGCCCGCTACGGCGGCGAGGATTTCGCCATCGTACTTCCGGAAGCCGATGAGGAGCAGGTCTTTGTCGTTGCCAGCCGTATCAGGGAGGCTCTGGCGGAGATGGAGGTCACCACCACTGACGGGACCAGGCTCCGGGGGACGGCATCCATCGGCATGGCCATCTACCCGACCCACGCCCAGACCGCCAAGGATCTGTTCCTCTTTGCCGACAACATGACCTACAAGGCGAAAAGCCTGGGCAAGAACTGCATCATCATCCCCACAGGCGACGACGTGGTGGAGGTGTTCCAGAAGAGCAGCGAGATGTCACGGCTGCTGATGCTGGCCCTGGAGGAGAAGCGGGTCATCCCCTATTTCCAGCCGATAGTCACCACCGCCACACGGAAGATCGTCTGCCACGAGGTGCTCTGCCGGGTCGAAGTAGGTGGTAACGTTCTGCCGGCAGCCGAATTCATCGAAATCGCCGAAAAGCTCGGCATCGTCAGCCGCATCGACAGCATTCTCCTGGAAAAGGTCTTCCAACAGGTCAGGAAAGTCGGCTACCAGGGGAGCCTGTTCATCAACCTGTCGCCCAAGTCGCTGATCGTCAAGGAGTTTGTGCCGACCATCATCAGGCTGGCCCGCACTTACCAGATCAGGCATGAAACGGTGGTGTTCGAGATTACCGAGCGGGAGACCGTGAAAAACATGACCCTGCTGGAGGGGTTCGTCGCCGATCTCAAGCTGGAAGGCTTCAAGTTCGCCATCGACGACTTCGGCTCCGGCTTCTCCTCCTTCCAGTATATCCGCCGGCTCCCCATCGACTTCGTCAAGATTGAAGGGGACTTTGTGCGCAACATGCTGACCGACCCGAAGGACCTGGCCTTTGTCAAGACCCTGGCTGTCCTGGCCAAGGAGTTCGGCATTCAGACTGTGGCGGAATACATCGAAAGCGAGGAACTGCTCACTGTCGCCTGCGACCTGGGGATAGACCTGGCCCAGGGCTACTTCACCGGCAGGCCGACCGCCGACCTGATCATGAAGGACAATTAGCCGTCAGCCCCCGTCCATTCCCCCTTGACAGGCGTTCGACGCCACAGTATGGTGAGCGCACTTTTATGTTATGGAGCCAATGATGGATTTTGTGGAGGAAGCCAACTCTTTAAAGCCGCATCACCGGGAAACCGATGGCGCGGTTTTTTGCGTTCGGGGCAAATGTTACCTATATTAGCTACTTAATACTTATATACGAAAGCATACTAACAAATAGTTAGGGCAAGAATATTATGGCATCAACTAAATACCTAAATGAAGTGCTTCCATATAAGCTGAATGCTGTGCATCAGCTTGAACTGGCCCTACATAGACATATAAAATGGGTTGAGGACGGAGTTCGCCCTAATATTGAAATAAAATTTGATAGCAAAACTTCAACAGTAGGGAACTCAAATGCATACATAAATCCGGTTCTTGAGAGTGGGATCGTACACATTAGATCTATACTCGAATTTCTTGGCTTGAGATACGACAAACATAGCAAAAAACTTGTCCCAGTTCAGAACAGACAGCCAGATGATGCTGGCGTGGAGAAGTTGGAAATTAAAGGAACCAACCTTAAAATGATCGATCTGCAGACGCTGACAGCGGAAATGGGCAACAAAGGAGAGCTGATATTGGAGTCGTTAGCCTTCGTGGCATGGCTTGCAAATAAGTTTGTCGCTCATTTCACTGTATTGGTAAATGATGACAAAAATACTCTCTACAAAATTCTTGTTGCTGCTCAAGCTACGCCAGTAATTACCATAAATCACGTTTACTTACCGCATGGGTTGCCTTCTCCCGGCTATAAAAATGACTTCATGCCCTAACCATCGGCTGCAGCTGTCGGCTACGCCGCAGCTGAGCCTTGAGACGTTAGCGGCCCCAACCTCAGCGCCGCTGTTTCTCCAGCTCCTGATCGAGCCGCTTCAGCTGGTCCACATTCCGGTTCAACTCCTTCACTTCACCACTGAGCGCCTGGTTGCTGCTTTTCAGGTTTCTCACCTGGCGGCGCAGGTCGTCGATGCCGGTCACCAGCTCCAGCAGCTGGCGGGACCTCTGGGTCCAGGGGCTGGTTGGGAACTCCTTTGCCAGCCGTTTCAGCAGCTGCACTGCCTTGGCATTGCTGTCGTGCGCCGCTGCCTGGCGCAGATCAAGCAGTGCCAGGGTGAAGAGCGCTTCATCGGTGATACCTGGGTAGCTGCCCGATTCCACCACTTTGCTCAGCAGCTTGGCCGCCCCGGCCCGGTCACCGGCCTCCAGCAGGCTGTCGGCCGCGGCCAGGTTGCGCGACTGGCTGAAGCGCTCCATGACGCTCCCCTCACTGCTGCGCAGCGCCGCGCAGCCGCACTGCACCAGCAAAAGCGCTATCAGCAGAACCCTCACTAACATCGCGGTTCCCTTCTCTGGCGGCTCACCAGGTAGTTGCTCCCCGGCTTTTCCTTGACGAAATCCTTGATCTCGGCAGCAGTCCTGGCAAGTTCCGTGGACGAGGAGAACTCCCCCGGGCTGCTGATTATGGCGGCAATGGAGATGGTCATGAGCGGGAAGAACCGCTCCACCCCGTATCGGTCCGGCCCCTGGATACCGCCTCTGGCAAGGTCCTCGGGGGTGTAGTGGTTGGGCACTTCGGCATCAAAGGCCTTGATGACCGCTTCGCAGACCGGCACCACCCTGGCACTGTCAAGCACTATGACAAAGTCGTCGCCGCCGATATGCCCCACAAAGGCATCGCTGCCGGCATTGGCCTTGACCGCATCATGGATGATCTCGCCGGCAAGACGGATCATTTCGCTCCCCTTGGCATAGCCGTAGCGGTCGCCATAGGACTTGAAGCTGTCCAGATCGGCATAGCAGAGAGCGAACTCCCCCTCACGCAGCCGTTTCTCGATCACCTGTTCGATGGCAATGTTGCCCGGCAGACGGGTCAGTGGGCTGGCTTCGAGGCTGAGCTGCTCCAGCTCCTTGAGCCTGACCGCCATGCGCCGGAAGTCCTCGGCCAGATCCCCCAGCTCGTCACCGGGCTGAATCTTGGGCTGGTAGGAAAACTCTCCGGCAGCAATGCGGTGGGTGGCCTTCTGCAGTTTCCTGACAGCGCTGAACGTCCGGTAGGTGAAGGCAACGGCAATGACAAAGGAGAGCAGCAGGCCGGTGAGCGACAGCCCCATGGTCAGGAAGAGGGCCTGCCTTTCATGGCGGTTGGCCGTTTCAAGCCGCCCGTGGAGATCGTGCTGCAGCGAGGTGTAGTGCTGGTCGAGGGAGGCGAAAATCTGGCTGGAGGCCATTCTGAGGGGAGCGGTATCCTGGGTATCACCGGCAAAAAGCCGGTCAGCGGCCTGCCGGTAACGGCTGTAGCCGGCATCCAGGTCAGCCACCTGAAGCTCGAGGAATGAAGGAGATGGCCCGGTGAAAGAGACCCCCAAGAAAAAGACCGTCGTCAGCCCGGCGCGCTTTGCGCCGCTCATGTCGGACCTGCCGCATGCCGCCGTGACCGGGGTGCTGGGCAATCTGGAGTTGGTGCGCGACGTCCGCTTGAACGTGACGGTCGAATTGGGACGGACC
>VEOV01000074.1 GCA_012026855.1 Geobacter sp. | reverse complement strand
GTTGCCACACTGCTGCCGAAATTCTGGCTGCCGTCGATTATCCCGGAAAGAGGTAATAGCAGCGCCATCGGGGTAATGACCGCCGGCCAGGATCTCCTCGGACGCCACAGCTACCTTGCCAGGCTGCTGTACGGCACCGCTTTCGACCGGGCGTATTTTGACACCCTCTATCAGTATGGCAGACATATCCCGACGCTTACCCTTCACGGCTATTCGCTGCCGCTGACCTATTCCAATCTGCTCACCACAGGTGATTATACGGAAAATGAAAGCGGTCTGATTGCCCAGCTGTCTTCCCCGCTGTTCTCGCAGGACTCGGGCTATTCAGTCTCGGCCGGCTATCATCTGCGCGATGACAGGGCTCTCAGCTCCGGCTCGCTGCTGGCTTTTGACGGCAGCAGGGTCTTCGAAGGTAGACGCGACAGCCTCTTTGCAGGCATCGACTTCACTGACAGATACCGTTACCCCTGGTCAATCACTGCAGAAGAGGGGCGCAGTGCAGGCTTCAAGTTCGAGTACTTCGGCCCGGCTACAGGAAGCGCTATTGAAACGCGCAAATATTCAGCTTCATGGCAGGAGCTTATCCCGCTGGGCGGACACCACAACCTGATGGCACAGCTTCAGGGCGGCTTTGCCGATGGCGTGCAGTCACCCCAGGGTTTTTATCAGATTGGCGGACTCCCTTCCTTTCTCAACCCATACGGCATCCGCGGCTACGACTCCATGTTCACCAATGGCTCCAGAGTAGCAACCGGCACGCTGGAGTACCGTCTCCCCCTCTCCTATCTGCTGCGCGGCGCCGGCACAGCACCACTGTTCTATGAGAAACTACACGGTGCTCTCTTTACCGATGCCGGAGAGACCTGGAGCAGCCGCCGGTCGTTCAGGGCTGCTGATATCATGGTTGGCGCCGGAGTTGAAGTCAGAATGGATGTGTCACTTGGCTACTGGTTGAGAATTACACCGGCACTCGGCTATGCCCATGGTTTCAATTCAAAGTTTGGCTCAGACCAGATCTACTTTACCATCTATGCAAACCTTTAACTGTTGCTATAATTAAGTAAAACTTACCGGAGGCCACTATGAAACGGGCACAACTGATCATTTTTATGCTGTTTATTGCCATAAACGGCTGCACCCCCATATTCAGTGAGCAGACCAGGAAGATGATCAACACTGATGCTTCTTTCAAGGCAGTGAAGGCCGCTCCGGAAAATTATATCGGTAAAACCATCATGCTCGGGGGCAGAATAGCCAATGTAACCAACAGCGCTGACGGCTCTTACCTGGAAATTGTGCAGTTTGATCTGACCTCCTCTTCCTTTCCGGAAGACTCTTTCCTCTCCTATGGCAGATTTCTGGCAGCAACTGAAAGCTTCCTTGACCCGCTGGTCTTCAGGAGAGGTGCACTTATCTCTCTGGTCGGCGAAATAAAGGGGAAAAAGAGTCAGCGGCTTGAGAATATGGATTACACTTACCCGCTGCTGCAGATGCGTGATTGGTATCTCTGGAAAGGTTCGACCGGCGATTTCAACTGCAAATATCCTGTTTCAGCTCCACAGTACGATCCAAATAGTTATGGCTATGGCTATGAGCCGTTCCTGCAGCGGCCATCCATGCCAATTAATCTTCCCAAATGAGGCAAGTCCTCAGCCCATAAAAAAGCCCTCGGCATTGCAGAGGGCTTTTTTTATCGAATCAACAAGGCAGCTATCAGGGCTCGGCAGGAGCCTCAGGGGCCTTCTGCTCTGCTGCTGCCGGCTCTGGCTGCAGTGTTTCAGTTTTGCTGGCCGGAGCAGGCTTGTCTTCCACCTTTTTCTCTTCAACCGGAGCAGGTTTGGCTAAGTCCGGCATTATCCTGAGAGGTTCGGAACTCTGCTTGGCTGCTTTGCCGGCATCTTCCAGTGCAAGTTTCAGTTTGGAATTCTCACGTTGCAGCTCTGCCATGGAGTTGGCCAGGGACTTGAGGAGATTGTCAGGCTTTACCGCTTCCTTAAGCTTGGTATTTTCTTCCCTGAGCCGGGAACTCTCATCTTTCAGTTTACTATTTTCTTCCTTCAAAGCGGCAACTTCACCATCAAGCTTCTTCACTTTCCCGCCAAGGGTTTCAGCCTCTGTTGTCAGCCTGGCATTTTTATCACTGATTTCACTGATGGTGGTTTTGCTTTCTTCAAGACTTTTGGATAACTGCTGTCTTTCCTGCTCCTTCGCCTGATATGTTCACGTAGAGACGCAGCCGCTCCCGAGCATAACAACGGTAAACATGGCAATCAGTGCACCAAATCTAACTGGCATTGTGCTCCCTCCTTGAATAAATTAGCAATATCCTTCCTGTGACAACAACTCAATTTGCTTCATCCCTGTTACGGATGCCAACCGGTTTCACCTTCGAAGCAGGAGCCGCCGATAGTGCTGCCTTGTACTCGGCGCTATCCAGCTTACTGACCTCCGGGCTGGATACGGTAACGGTCATTTTCGATTTTTCATCAATAAAGCTGACTGCGCCGGCAGTAGTCTCAACAATTTCAGTGGTGTAATAAGTTTTGTCAGAGTGTGTATCCCTGACAGCGTAGTAGACTGAGCAGCCTGAAATAAAAATCAGCAGCAGGAAAAGAGTCAGCCAGCTTAACGCCTCGATAACTTTCCTCATATTACCCTCCCCTGATTCATCCGGAAATCTCCAGCTGTTCGACCTGCTCGCCGGCAGCAACCCACTCCTTGAGCAGAGTATAGGTGACTGCCAGCGCTACTGGCCCAATGAACAGGCCGATAATGCCGAAAGAGACCAATCCACCTAAAACACCGGCAAAAATTAGCAGCAGCGGCAGGTCAGCCCCTTTTTTAATGAGCATTGGCCTGACAAAATTATCAATGGTGCAGACAAAAACCGTCCAGACAAGCATGAAAATACCCATACTGGTCTGGCCCTGGCTGAAGAGCCAAATGGTTACCGGAATAAGAACCAGTGCAGGGCCAATCTGGGCCACGCAGAGCAGAAAGAGAACAGCAGACAGTATCGCTATTGCCGGTATCCCGGCGATCAATAGACCCGCCCCACCAAGAAACGTCTGCACCAGGGCAGTGCCGACTATGCCGATTGCTACCCCTCTGATTGCTCTGGCAGCCAGAACGGCAGCATCCTCTCCGGATTTACCCGCAATCCGCCTGACAAAACGTCTGATCCCATCAGCGGCAGCTTCGCCGTGCCCATAGAAAATGGCCGAGATAATAACGGTCAGCAGACAGTGAACAATCATCATGCCGACGCTGCCAGCCTGGGCAAGAAACCAGCTGATGATCTTCTGAGAATGGGGCATGAGCCGCTGGGCTAACTGGTATTGATCCAAGTGAGCATATTCCTGCCACCAACCGGCAAGTCTGGGCCCCTCTAGGGGGAGATTCAGCAGCCAGTCAGGCGGCGGGGGAATTCTTAGTTCCGTCAATATTTGACTGTTGGACGCCAGTTGCTGAGCCTTGTCAATCAGCGTGCTTACGGCCAGCGTCAAAGGAGCGATGAGTATCAGCAACAGGAACAGGGTCATGACAACAACAGCCAGCCAGCGCTTCTTACCCAGTTTTTCCTGGATAGTGAGCATGAGAGGCCAAGTGGCAATTACTATCATGGCGGCCCAGATGATGGCCGACAGAAACGGCTTCATGATCCAGAAGCAGGCAGCTATCAGGATGGCGATGAGGATCACCGCCAGAGTAATGCGGGTGACATCGGTTGACAGAGTTACTTTGTTCATAGCTTCTCCGGGAGTGATTTAAACAATAGCAGCCGAATGCCGATAATCAATGGATGGGGCTGATTTTTATGCTGATATGGCATGAATTTTTGCCGGGCAGCTTGAAAAGTTGCCAACCTTTGTCATAATCAATTGGCGCATTATTAAAATATTTTAAAAGGGGCCAGCCATGACGAGATGTGAGCGGTTCGACCAGTGTGTTGCCTTCTTCGAGCAACAGGCAAAAAAATTGCCGGCCACCACACACTTTATGGAGTCAACCTACTGCTTGACAGGTAATCACCATTGCGCCCGCTTTGTATTTTTCATGTCACGTGGCGAAGACGATATTCCGCTGGATCTGTTTCCCTGCCAGCACGTCAGAGGGGAGATACTTTCCCGGGGCTGACAAGACATTTTTGCCTACTGCGCTCCAATTCATGGCTGCAAATTGCCGCCTCATCAATAAATTAGCCCTGATCTCCCAGGGCTGTTAGACTGCGCTGAACTTTTGCAAAGTTAATCTCGCCCGATGGTCCGGTGGCCTTACTTCACGCTCAGATAGGGAAACGACTTCAAAATCTGCTCAGCACTGACAGCAAAGTTCAACCCCTCAACATTGTCTCCTCGCAGGACAAAAGTAATCACACCGATAACCTCATTGTTGTCAATGTTGATCAGCGGACCGCCTGAATTGCCGGCATTGACAGCGGCATCGGTCTGGATCAGGATGATGCCGTTTTTCTCCCGGACAGCACTGACAATCCCCTTGCTCACCGACCAGTCAAGAGCTTTAGGGGTGCCGATGGAGATAACGTTTGTGCCTGCTCCAGCAGACTCCAGTTTGCCCAGGGTTAATTTGACGCCTTTTTTGACGTCACATTTAATCAAAGCCAGGTCTGCCGTCTTGTCCCGGTCCACCACCAGTCCGCTGATTGCAGTGCCATCCCTGAACTGCAGGCCCACTTCCTTTTCGTCCTCCACCACATGGGCGTTGGTGACTATGAAGCCCGAGCTGTTCACCAGAAAGCCGGTGCCGGTTGATTTCTCTGTTCTGACAACCACGACACCGTCCAGCAGGTTGTCATAGGGTGATTTGACCCTGAATGGCTTACTGGAGCCGATGGCATTTTGCGGCCTGTTCTCCAGCCTGCTGCCCATGGTGATAAAAAGTGAATTGGCTATTTTGGCCGCCACTCTTTCGTTGGATCTGCCAACTTCATCTCTTAGTTCATTACCGGCAATATTGACCGATATCGGGTAGGTAATCGGTGCGGTTATGAACAGTGTCAGCCCGGTAAGCAGGTTCAAGGTTCGCACGCTTGCCGGCTTGACCCACTTAAAATCATCAGTCAGGTTTTCATTTGTGATGTTGTTGCCAGAGCTGTCGTAAATCCGATAAGCAGTCCGGGAGAGCAGATTACAGGTAGGGCTGTTGCAGGTGCTGTCAATGGCGTTGTCAATCCGCATCAAAAAATCATGGGGTTTGATCTCTTTAACCGTCTTGATTACAAAAACTTCCTTATAAATGTCTTTCAGTTGGTGCTGGATCGACTCAAGGAGGGCATCGCCGTAATCCACGCTAAGGGATACTTCATCAGGCTTGATGGTGATTTTCCTGCCCGTCACAGTGGTGCCGTCGATCATCAGAGTGTGTGTTGGTTGTTTGCTGGTGATGTCTGTACTGTTCGGCTCTGCCAATACTTTCCCATTGTATGAGCAGCCACCTAGCAAGAGGTCGGCAATGAGCAGGCAACTGCAAATGATCGACTTGGTCAGATTGATATCTTTATTCATAGTGCCTCATAAAAACAGACTACTTATCTTGATATGTCCAAGTGTGACTCACATGCTCCATTAACGATTAACCCTTGAACAGGACAAAGCATATATCAAAAAAGCCCTGATTTCTCAAGGCTTTTTGAACTGCTTTGCGCTGATGTGGATTGTCTATTGGTGGAGGTGGCGGGAATCGAACCCGCGTCCGAAGATCATACACATAAGGGGTCTACATGCTTGTTTCAGTATTTAAGTTTTAGCAGTCCTCGTCTCCACTGAACAGGATACTCAAACCGCGATCCTCCTTAGGTTTCGCTCCCAAGCCAAAGGCGCTCAAGGGAACTATCTCGAGTAAATGACGTCCGTTCCTAACCCCCGAGAAGAGCGCGGACGGACGGTAACAGGTTATTAAGCTGCTACAGCGTAATCATAATTGTCGGCATCTATAGCCGTGTGGGATTGTTAACGGGGCCAACCCACATCCCCGGCATGCAACCTTTGCTTCCTACCCCCGTCGAAACCTTTACACCCCCAAGAATTTTACTCTACTCTCTCTTCTCACAATACCACTCTGTCATGAAAAGAACAATCCGTCGTCCTCGAAAGCACGACATGCTGAAACAGCTCAGGCAGCCTCATGGTTGACACCTGTCTGGCTGCAACACAACAAAAACTGCCTGAAAATAAAAAACCCGTTGCAATGAACGGGTTTTTTTAAAATTGGTGCGGTGGAATGGACTCGAACCATCACGAAGTTGCCCCCGCCAGCCCCTCAAGCTGGTGCGTCTACCAATTCCGCCACCACCGCACAAACCGTATTCAATTATCAATTTACTGCTGCGAAACAAGAATCAATCTTTTACAACAGGAGCGCTGCAGTGTCAACAATAAATTTCTATTTTGCCGGAGCAGCTGGTGTCTGTGCCGGTGCTGTGGCAGGCGCTGCGGGTGCTGCAGGCGCAGCAGGTGCTGCCGGAGCGCTGCTCTGTGCCGGTGCTGCCGGGGCAGCAGGAGCTTTCTTGCCGGACATGATGGATGAGCTGTTGCCGCCGGATGACAGGTGAGCCAGGGTCAGCGATGTCAGCATGAAGATGACTGCTGCGCCGGTTGTCAACCTGTTCATGAAGGTATTGCCACCGGTGGCACCGAATACAGTCTGACTGCCGCCGGCTCCGAAGGAAGCGCCCATTTCAGCGCCTTTGCCAGACTGCAGCAGAACAATGCCGATCAGTGCTATGCTCACGAAAATATGCAGGAATACAAGTACGTAAAACATCTGTTAACCCTCTCAACCCCATATCGGGATTAAATTAGATAGCACACTCTGTCCAAATTTCAAAGTGTTTTATGCTGCGTTGACCAGAGCGGCAAACGAATCGGCCTTGAGGCTGGCGCCGCCAACCAGGGCTCCGTCGATGTCAGGCTGGCTGATCAGACCGGCAACGTTCTCAGGCTTGACGCTGCCGCCATAGAGAATCCTCATTTTCCCGGCGGCATCAGCGCCATAGAGAGCGGCAATCTCGCCCCGGATGAAGGCGTGGGCCTCCTGTGCCTGGGCATCTGATGCGGTTTTGCCTGTGCCGATTGCCCAGACCGGCTCATAGGCGACAATGACATTCTGCAGGGAATCAATGCCTGACAGACCACCCTTTATCTGGGTGCCAAGTACGTCGAATGTCCTGCCGGACTCCCTCTCTTCGAGGGTTTCACCGATGCAGAAGATGGCTACGAGACCGGCTGCCAGGGCTGCCTTGATCTTTTTGTTGACTGTGGCGTCAGTTTCGCCGAAGTACTGGCGCCGCTCTGAATGGCCGATGATGACGTGGCTGCAGCCGGCGTCAAGGAGCATGCCGGAAGAAACTTCGCCGGTGAAAGCCCCCTCTTCTTCCCAGTAGCAATCCTGGGCAGACAGTTTGATATTAGTTCCGGAGATAGCCTTGGCAACCCGGTCAAGCACCGTGAATACCGGGGCAACAACAATTTCCACCCCGCTCTTGCCCTTTACCAGGGGGATGAGCCCTTCCACCAACTGCAGGGCTTCGGCTGATTTCTTGAAAAGTTTCCAGTTGCCGGCAATTACAGGTGTACGCATTGACTGTCTCCTATTTTGATTTGACGTCCAGGGCCTTGACACCTGGCAGGATCTTCCCTTCCAGCAGCTCCAGGAAGGCACCGCCGCCGGTGGAGATGTAGCTCACCTTGTCGGCTACCCCGGCCTTGTTAACAGCGGCATCGGTATCGCCGCCGCCGATGACGGTGGTGGCAAAACAGTTGCCGACGGCTTCAGCCACGCTGAAGGTGCCGCGGGCAAAGGCGTCCATTTCGAAGACTCCCATGGGG
Source organism: Geobacter sp. (assembly GCA_012026855.1). GTDB lineage: Bacteria > Desulfobacterota > Desulfuromonadia > Geobacterales > DSM-12255 > VEOV01. The sequence goes on along the minus strand of VEOV01000074.1, from coordinate 4,080 downwards.
CCGTTCCAGATGACGGTCTTGGCATCCCGCAGGGTTTCAGCAAACAGGGTGGCCGAGGCCGGACCGATATCAAGAGCCATCCACCCTTCGGGGATCTCCTGTACCGGGGTAACGAAATTGGTGGCCTTGGCGTCAAAGGCATTGGCCACGACGCAGTCCACCGGCAGGTAAAAAGTAACTCCCCGCTTCCTGGCCTTGTCCATGATCTTCTTGGCAGTGGTGATCAACTCATCCTCTACCAGCGACTTGCCCACCGAGTAGCCCATGGCCTTCAGAAAGGTGAAGGCCATACCACCGCCGATAACGATCTTGTCCACCTTGTTGACCAGCTTCTCCAGCACTTCCAGCTTGCCGGAGACCTTGGCGCCGCCGAGGATGGCCACCAGCGGCCGCACCGGGTTGCTCATGGCCTTGTCGAAGAAGGTCATTTCATTTTTCATCAGGAAGCCGGCAGCAATGGTCGGGATCAGCTTGGTGATCGCCTCCACCGAAGCATGGGCCCGGTGAGAAACGGCAAAGGCGTCGTTGATGTAGATTTCGCAGCCATTGACCAGCTGCCGGGCGAACTCGACATCATTCTTCTCTTCCCCCGGATAAAAGCGGACATTTTCCAGCATGACAACTTCACCAGGCTTCATGGCGTTGATCAGCTTGTCAACCTCGGGACCGAAGCAGTCAGGTGCCTGGATTACCTTCTTGCAGATCAGCTGTGACAGCCGTTTTGACGCCGGTGTCATGGTGTACTTGGGTTTCTTCTCCCCCTTGGGTCTTCCCAGGTGAGAGGCAAGGACAACCTTTGCCCCCTGCTCCAGAGCGTACTTGATGGTCGGCACAGCGCCGGCAATCCTGGTGTCTTCGGTGATATTCCCCTTGTCATCCTGGGGTACATTGAAGTCGACCCGGATGAAAACCTTCTTCCCTTTGATATCCTTGAGCTGATCAATATAACGGATCGGCATAAAATTCTCCTTTGGACAAAAAAGAGGGGGAACAAGTCCCCCCCAGTCTGGAATATTATCGTCTGTTATTTATACATGTAGTTGATGAGATCGACGACCCTCTTGGAAAAGCCTGATTCATTGTCGTACCAGGTAAGAACCTTGAGCAGGTTGCCGTCGATAACCTTGGTGCTCTTGGCATCAACAATTGATGACAGCGGACAACCGTTGTAGTCAATAGAGACAAGCTCCTCCTCGGAGTAGCCGAGAACCCCTTTGAGTGGCCCTTCTGCGGCTGCCTTCAGGGCGGCGTTGACGGTGGCGGCATCAGTTGCGTTCTTGAGGGTACAGGTCAAATCGACCACGGAAACATTAGGTGTCGGCACACGGATGGCGAAGCCGTCAAGTTTACCCTTCAGCTCCGGAAGTACCAGTGAAACAGCCTTGGCAGCGCCGGTAGAAGTAGGAATCATGGAGAGTGCGGCAGCTCTGGCGCGACGCAGATCCTTGTGGGGCAGGTCGAGGATGTTCTGATCATTGGTATAGGAGTGGATCGTGGTCATAAGCCCCTTCTCGATCCCGAAGGAATCGTTAAGAACCTTGGCAACCGGTGCGAGGCAGTTGGTGGTGCAGGAGGCGTTGGAAACTATATTGTGCTTGGCTGAATTGTAGAGGGTATGATTAACCCCCATGACGACAGTGATATCTTCATCAGTTGCCGGAGCGGAAATAATAACCTTTTTGGCGCCTGCCTTGAGATGCAGCTCGGCTTTTGCCCGGGCGGTAAACAGTCCGGTAGACTCAAGGACGAGATCAACATTAAGCTCTTTCCAGGGAAGCTCTTCAGGATTTTTCACGGCCAGAATCTTGATCGCCTTGCCATCGATAATCAGCTCGTTGGCGTTGTATTCTACTGTGCCTTGAAACGGCCCATGTACGGAGTCATACTTGAGCAGATGGGCAAGGGTTTTGGCATCGGTAAGATCGTTGATTGCAACTATCTCAATCCCCTTTTCCTTTACTGCGTAGCGAAGAACTGTCCGCCCGATACGTCCAAAACCATTAATACCTACCCTGATTGCCATGAATCTCCTCCTGGTGGAATTAGTCTTCGGCGGGTCAACCCGTCACAAGAAAAGCATATTATACGAACGAAAACCCCATCGTCAACCGATTTCCATAAAAATTTCATAATCATTTGGGATTTGAAAGCGCCCTTTGAAGGCTAATTTAACCTTGAAGAAAATAACTACTTGGGTTATAAAAATTAGTCTGCTAACTGCATTTAACGCTCAGTATTAATCACCAGAGTAACTCCTGATTTCAGCAACTTATCAGCGGAGGAAACATTGAAGCTCTCTCTCCTTGCCAGCGGCAGCAAAGGGAATGCCGTTTACCTGGAGAGTGGCGACACCAGGCTTCTCATCGATGCCGGCCTGTCTGCTGTTGAAATCATGCGTCGTCTCGCCGCAATCGATGTTGACCCCCAAAGCCTTAATGCAGTGCTGATTTCCCATGATCACAACGATCACACCCGCGGCGCCGGCACCCTGGCGAGAAAACTAAAAATCCCGCTGGTGGCCAGCTACCAGACCAGACAGGCAGCTGCCGCAGTACTGAAAAAATGTGATACCGTCGAGTTTGAATCGGGGTATGCCTTCGAATATCGGGATCTGATGATTGACCCCTTTCCCATAACCCACGATGCCACCGATCCGGTCGGTTTTGTCATAGAGAGCAGCGAAGGAAAACTCGGCTTTGCCACGGATTTCGGCATCGTCACCCGGCTGATCACAGAAAAACTCAGGCACTGCCGGATGCTGGTTATTGAAGCCAACCATGACGAAGATATGCTGATGAACGGTCCATACCCATGGCACCTGAAACAGCGGATAAAATCTCGCCACGGCCATATTTCCAATTCGGAATCGATGCAGCTGCTGGAAGAGCTCCTCCATGAGAATCTGGAGGGGGTTTTTCTCGCCCATCTCTCCGAAACCAATAACGACCCGCAGCTACCGTTCAAGGCAGCTACCGAGCTGCTCGGCGGCCAGAACTGCTGTGCGCCACAGCTGACCATCGGTGACCAATACAAACCAAGCAAAATGCTGCAGATATAATCGCAAGGAGACGTAATCAATGATCCCACGTTACACCCGCCCAGACATGGCCAAAATCTGGGAACCGGAGAACCGGTTCAGAATCTGGCTGGAAATAGAGACCCTCGCCTGTGAAGCCCAGGCTGAACTTGGCGTGATACCGAAAGAGGTTGTTCCGGTCATCCGCGAAAAAGGCAACTTCAATATCGAACGGATTGATGCCATCGAGGCCGAGGTCAAACATGACGTCATTGCCTTTCTCACCTCGGTTGCCGAGTTTGTCGGCCCGGAAGCACGCTTCATTCACCAGGGGATGACTTCATCGGACGTGCTCGACACCTGTCTCTCCGTGCAAATGGTCCAGGCTGCCGATGAACTGCTCGCCGACCTTGACAAGCTGCTGGAGTCGCTGAAACTGAGGGCGCTGGAGCACAAGGATACTGTCTGCATGGGGCGCTCCCACGGTATTCATGCCGAACCGGTCACTTTCGGTCTCAAGCTTGCTTCTTTCTATGCTGAAATGGATCGCAACCGCACCCGCCTGCTTGCCGCCCGGGAGAACATCGCCACCGGGGCCATTTCCGGCGCTGTCGGCACTTTTGCCAATATCAACCCCTATGTCGAGGAGTATGTCTGCGCGAAAATGGGGCTCAAGCCGGAGCCTGTTTCCACCCAGGTCATCCCCCGTGACCGCCATGCCGAATACTTCTGCACCCTGTCAATCATCGCTTCCTCCATGGAGCGCATTGCCATTGAAGTCCGTCACCTGCAGCGTACCGAAGTGCTGGAGGCAGAGGAGCAGTTCACCAAGGGGCAGAAAGGCTCTTCCGCCATGCCCCACAAACGCAACCCGATCCTCTCTGAGAACCTCACCGGCCAGGCACGTTACGTGCGCGCCATGTGCATCCCGGCCCTGGAAAATATCGCCCTCTGGCACGAACGTGACATCTCCCATTCATCCGTGGAGCGCTACCTGGCACCTGACGCCACAGTGGCCCTTGATTTCTCCCTGCGCAGACTGAACGGCCTGATCAGTAACCTGG
>VEOV01000026.1 GCA_012026855.1 Geobacter sp. | reverse complement strand
TCCTCGATCATGCCGCGCAGAGAAGCATTCTCCTGCTGCAAACGACTCATACCGATGGCATTGTGGACAGTAACCAGAACTTTTTCCAGAGAAAGGGGTTTTTCGATGAAGTCAAAAGCACCGAGCTTTGTCGATTTCACCGCGGTCTCGATGGTGCCGTGACCTGAAATCATCACAACAGCCAGCTCCGGGTAAAGTTCCTTGATTCTTGCCAGAGTGTCCATGCCATCCATGCGCGGCATCCAGATATCGAGCATAACCAGATCCGGAAGGTCGCGTTGCAAAGACTCTATGGCGTCCAAACCATCAACTGCAAGGGAAACAACATAACCCTCATCTTCCAGGATTCCCTGCAGTGCAGATCTGATCCCGGCTTCATCATCAACAACCAGTACTGTTTGTGCCATTGACTATGCCCCACATATCCCGCATTCAATTGCGAGAGCTTTCCACGCAGGAAGACTGCGCCTGATCATTTCAATATCTACACAATATGCAACCCTGAAGAAACCCGGCGCGCCAAAACCGGCACCTGGCACAAGCAGAAGATTATGCTTCTGGGCAGCTCTCACGAAGGCAACATCGTCAGCAAGCGGAGACTTGGGGAACAGGTAGAAAGCTCCATCTGGCTTAACCATGCTGTAGCCCATTCCGACAAGATTCTCGTAAAGAAGGTCCCGCTTTTCCCTGTATGCCGCAATATCAACGGATTCACTTTGCAGCTTGGCCACTATCCTTTGCATCAGTGCGGGTGCATTGACGAAACCCAGCGTCCTGTTGCAGAAGATCGCCCCTTCCATAAACAGGTCGACGTGTGTCATGGCAGGATTAGCAGCCAGGTAACCTATACGCTCACCCGGCAGGGCAAGATCCTTGGAGTGCGATGTTACGATGAGAGAGTTGTTAACGAACCTGAAGATACTTGGCACGACATGACCGTCATAGGCAATGCGCGCATAGGGTTCATCTGAAATTACGTAAATCTGCCGCTCAAGTTCGCGCTCTTTTCGCTCTACCATTTCGCCAAGGGCTTGCAAGGCCTCAGCCGGGTAAATGACCCCGGTAGGATTATTGGGGGTATTGATGATTATCGCCCTGGTGTTGCTCGATATGGCATCTTCAATCGCCTGAACATCCAGCTGGAAAGTTGTCCGGTCTGTCCATACTTCTCTGGGAACACCACCGTGATTCTCAATGTAAAACTTGTACTCGACAAAATGTGGCGTGAGAATGATAACTTCTTCGCCCGGATTGAGCATTGTCTTTAAGGCCACATTGAGTGCGCCACTGGCACCACAGGTCATCAAAACCTGAGCAGCCTTGACTTCCGAGGAAGCATGCTCACTGAGATGGGCTGCTACAGCAGCTCTAGACTCTTCATAACCGGCATTGCTCATGTACCTGTGAATACCGGCGGCAGGAGCATTAGCGATATTTCTGAGCTCAGTATAGAATTTTTCAGGTGGATCTACATTGGGGTTCCCCAGGGTGAAATCGTAAACATTTTCTGCGCCGAACTGCTCTCTCAGCCGGGCACCCTCTTCAAACATCCTTCTGATCCAGGAAGAGCTTTCTATGCATGACTGTATTTTGGATGCAATCGCCATAATTCCTCCGAAAAATTTGAGCTACTGTAGCATATTTGCAACAGCTTGGACAATGAAAAGCAAATAAAAAACCCGCAAAGCGGGTCTGTAAAGTTGATAAACGGCCGTAAAGCTAGTTCGTCTGTATGTCACCTCTTACCACAGAAGAAATATACAGGTCGATTTCATGACGGCTGCTGCGACCAAGGTTGAGAAAATGAATGCCGTACTGATGAGCCCCATCCATTGTCCTTGCCGTACGGACTATCTCGCCTTCGACCTCTACATCAATTGAATTTGGAATGGAAAACTGGCAAATAATATAGCTGCCTACTTCAAGAGAAAACTCAGTCTCGATCAGCATACCGGTAATACTGATATTATGGGATATGCAGAAAAACTCCACAGCATCCTTTTTACTGATTACCTTGACACGCAGGGAAACACGGCGACTTCTGACAAGCTGGACGGTAAGAAACTGACCGACTGCCTTGATCAGCTGCAGTGGCTTGATAGGCCTGGAAATAAGGGCGTCTGCTCCGCAAGACCTAAGCCTGGAGATATGATCATCCGAGTCATGACAGACCAGCAGAATAACCGGCCTGTAATTTGGCGTGTTTTCGGCAAGCTTGGCAGACAACTCTTCGCCGGTTATATCACTGAGACTAATGTCGAAAAGAGCGAGATCTATATTATGGCTGTTTACGATTTCCAATGCTTTTGGAGAATTGTCTGCAGTCAAAATATTGAAGTCTGAACGGCGTAGCAAGGTACTGTTGCGTTCGATGAAGGATGAAGAAGAGCTGGCGATAAGTATGTTTTTCATAGAATTAAATTATCACATAATTACAAAAATAGTTATTTTGAAGGGTAAAAACCAATACGAACGGCATTCTCTGCCGGGGTTACAGTCTCTGTCTGGAGAGACGCTGTTGATGAATCAAAAACTATCCTGACAAATCCTTTGTTCAGCCCTACTCTGGCGCGCGCAATACCAAACCTGTCGATGACTACTGTTTTATCCTGCATATCGGTAACTGCTCCGGGAAAATCAATAACAAGCCGCCATGGATCACTTATTCTGAAAACCTTGTATTTATCTGTTGATGTCGAAGTTTTGATTTCAATATAATCCTGCTTCGTCTGAATGGAAATAATTTTTAGCTGCTCGCCCTTCTTCATCGGTTCAGCTTTGCCTGCTGCTGCCTGCACTTTCGAATTCGGAGTAGTTCCCGCGAGAAGCAGTTGCCGATTCCTGTACTGATACTGCAGCCGCATCTCACCTGAAGGTTTACCATCCTTATCCCTGGGCTGATAAATCGGAAAAAATCTGACGATTCTCCCCCCCTCAGTTGAAAAGCGATCTCCTCCCCTGTAGCCGGACTTGTCGAGCAGTTCCGGGAGACGCGCCTGTTTCAACATATTGCCGTCAACAGAAAATATATCAAGTGATTTAATGTCGACTGCATCAGCATTGTGGCTGACAATCAGCAGTTCGAATCTGCCGTCATCGTCAATATCCTCTGCCCAGGCAGTTTCAGCTATATATTCAGTTGGATTGACGAATTGCGTGAAGGGAAGAGCATTCTTGAGTACAGAAATAGACATAATCTGCTTATTGCAGGAATCCACAGAGTTACTGGCAATCCGGTAGCTGAATTCATCGGCAGTTACCATGGCATTGAATGAGCAGCTGTTATCGGCAGCATAGAGAGGCGCTGCAAGGGTTAAAGCCAGAAAAAAAAAGCTTAATATAAATGAATGTCTCTGAATTTGGTTCATAAACACCCCCCATGAAAAAGAAAGAGGCTCACCATATAACATGATGAGCCTCTCATTACAAACAGATTCAGAGCTTATTTATACTCAGGCATTTCGTCAAACTGGAGATACTGGTAGATTTTGCCGGCATTAGGCTCGACCTTTTCCTTGTATACTGACATGAATTCGGCAACTGTCGGCAGTTTTCCCATGGTTGCTGCAACAGCTCCATGTTCGGCTGAACCGAGGATAACTTTGGCGCCATCCCCAATACGATCATCAAAGTTACGGGTCGAAGTGGAGAACATGTTGACCCCGGCAGGAACACGAGCCTGATTACCCATACAGAGTGAGCAGCCGGCGATCTCGATCCGGGCACCAAACGCACTGTAGACAGAGAAGTAAGCTTCGTCCTTCAGCTTTACCTGATCCATACGGGTTGGCGGACAGATCCAGGTACGGACATTCGGATTAAACTTCTGACCACGCCAGATTTCAGCAGCGGCCCGGAAATGGCCGATGTTGGTCATACAGGAACCGAGGAATACATCCTGAATCGGAGTGCCGGCAACTTCCGAGAGAAGCTTGACGTCATCCGGGTCATTGGGACAGGCAAGGATCGGCTCGGTGATTTCGGAAAGGTCGATCTCAATCACGTCGGCATAGGCACCGGTAGCCTCGGCATTCTTGTCAGCCTCAAGCAGTTCTGGCTTGGCCAGCCAGGCATTGACGGCGTCGATGCGGTTCTGCAGGGTCTGGGCATCCTGGTAGCCGTCCTTGATCATCTGCTTCATCAGGGCAACGTTGGAACGCAGGTATGTGGCAACCGACTCCTTGGAAAGCTGGATGCAGCCGGCAGCTGCGGAACGCTCGGCAGCTGCGTCGGTCAGCTCAAAAGCCTGCTCGACGGTCAGATTAGGGAGACCTTCCATTTCCAGGATACGGCCGTTGAAGATATTGATCTTGTTTTTCTTAGGAACTGTCAGCTTACCCTGCTTGAAAGCCCAGTAGGGAATTGCGTTGACTGCGTCCCGCAGTGTGATGCCCGGGTTGAATTTACCTTTGAAG
>VEOV01000383.1 GCA_012026855.1 Geobacter sp. | reverse complement strand
GGCCAAGTGCGCCGGCACTGTTTTCAATGAAGCAGGAGATGCAGATACCGGAGTTCTCCGGGTTCCCCCAGACGGATAACAGGACACCAAGTGTGCCGAGCAGCAGGCCGCTCAGGGTGATAATCAGCAGGTGACGGTCGAAGCGCATTTACTCGCACCCCCCTGCAAGGCGGCTTTTGAGGTAATTAAGGTTGGCAAGATGCTCTTTCATGGCTGGGTTGCCAGCTGAGTTGCGGTAAGCAAGAGCGGCCCTGGCGATGGTTTTATTGACCAGGCTCTCAATTGTTGGGCGGCGCGACAGCAGACTCTGCCTGTCAATGTAGTCGCCGTTGAGCTTGACACCTCGTACAAAGGCTGCTGCTGCCCCTTCGTAGCTTTCCATCCGGTTGAGAATCTCCCCTTTGAGGATGAAACCGTGCGCCTCGCCGGGGTAGCGGACATTAATCTCTTCCAGCTTCAACAGCGCTTCCTGGTACTGGGCAGACTGCAGGGCCGTGTTGTCCGGCGCATAGAGCTTCTCCAGAAGTCCTTGTCTGGCCTGGGTCGCCAGCTCCCGTTCCATGTTCCTGGATTCCACTATGGCGGTTTTTTCAGGGAGCGCCTTGAAACTGTAACCGGCAATCGTTACTATGGCCACTGCCAGCAGGATAATGAGAACTCTGTCAAATTTATCAAATTTCATCAGTAGCTAGAATTTCTGGTAGGGGGGCATGTTGACCCGCTTGGCCATCTCCCGCACCGGATCGTAATCCCTGTCTGTCAACTCTTCATAACCGTCAATCCAGGCGGCTTTAAGCACCTTGACCTTTTCTCCATCAACATCGGCAGTGTCTGAGACTTTCAGTTCCAGCAGCGCCTTTCTGACCTTTTCCACCAGTGCCGGATCGGTCTTTTCGGCAGCGCCGAAGGTGCAGTAGGGAATCAGCGGCGTCTGGGCAAGGATGGTGAAGTCATCGGCAGATATTTTCCCCTCCCTGGTCATTATTTCCAGATCGAGCAGGGTGGCGGCAGAAGCGTCATACTGGCCGAACAATACGCCGAAGATCAGTTTTTCATGTTTGAATGAACCGGATGGAATGGTGTAAGTGAAGTCTTTTTCCGGGTCGATGCCGTTGCGCAGCATCAGGTCATACTCGGCCAGATAGCCGGTGGGGGCAAGCATCGGCCCGAAGGCAAATTTTTTCCCTTTGATCTGCTCCAGTTTCTCGATGCCGCTCCCTTTGCGGGCGATAATGGCCCCGCCGGAGCGGGCGCCGAAATTACCTCTCTTCTCCGAGGCAACCAGTTTCAGGTTGTTGCGCTCCTTGAGAACGATATACAGCAGCGAATTGGTGTGGGTAAAGGCGAATTCCCCCTGGCTGAAGCGCTTTTCAAAGTCTTGGGTGTCTACCGGCACCATGACGAAGTCCACGCCAACCTTGTCGGAAAGGTAGCGGGTGAGCGGCACAAAGCGATGTTTGGTCTCCTGCTCATTGTTGCAGTTCATGTAGCCTATCTTGACTGTTTTACGGTTCTGATCAGTGCAGGAGGAGAGGACAACCATGAAGAGAGCGACAATCAGAAGGGGTAGCAGAAAGCATCTGGCTGTTAATGCCATTGGGAAAGCTCTTTTCAGACTGGCTGGGATAATATGCAATTTTGTCAATATATCACAGCGAAAAGAGTTATCACAATCGATTTTGCGCCGCTGTCAGCGACAGGTTCTTGATGGCGATGGGGAGCATTTCCTGAATGTCAGTGGCATTCATGCCGATTTCCCCCTTTTCCGCCGCAACCATATCACCGGCCAGACCATGGATGAACGCCCCCAGGCAGCAGGCAGCAAACGGTCCGTACCCCTGGGCAACAAGCGCTGTAATCACACCGGTAAGGACATCTCCGCTGCCGCCGGTAGC
>VEOV01000264.1 GCA_012026855.1 Geobacter sp. | reverse complement strand
GGGGTAAACCTGAAGGGTGTGGGCATCGAAGAGCCGTCAACCTCGCCAAAGCTTAATGGTTATATTGATGCACTTGTGGAGCTGAGAAAAAGCAAAGGGATTACTCCTGATGAGGCAAAAAAGCTGCTTACGGCTGCAGACAATCTCTATTTCGCCGGCATGATGGTGCGCCAGGGGGACGCAGGGGGTGAAGTCGCCGGTGCCACCAGCACCACAGGCAATGTCCTCAAAGCTGCTTTTCAGACCGTTGGCACTGCTCCAGGCATCAAGACTGTCTCCTCATACTTTTTCATGGTCACCAAAAACAGTGCTTTCGGTGAAAACGGCATACTTCTGTTCGCTGATTGTGCCGTTAACCCCAATCCTGACGCCCAGGCACTTGCCGAAATAGCTGTGGCAACGGCACGCAATTGCAAATCCTTCCTTGATACTGACGCCAGAGTAGCCATGCTGTCATTCTCTACCAAAGGGAGTGCAGCCCACAGCGATGTCGATAAAGTGCTTGCCGCCATCGATATCGCCAAGAAGATCGATCCTAGCCTGCAGATTGACGGCGAGCTTCAGGCTGATGCGGCTCTGCTGCCCAAGGTCGGTGAAAAGAAGGCCCCAGGAAGTGCCGTTGCCGGCAAAGCCAATGTCCTCATTTTCCCGGACCTGGATGCCGGCAACATTGCCTACAAACTCGTTGAAAGAGTTGCCGGGGCAGAAGCTATCGGCCCTGTAATTCAAGGTCTTGCCAAACCTGTCAACGACCTCTCAAGAGGCTGTTCAGTGGATGACATTGTCAATGTTGTGGCGATCACAGCGGTACAGGCTCAATAAGCACACAGATTATTACTATGGACAAAAAAAGGACCGGCTGATTATCAGCCGGTCCTTTTTTCATGGGAAGGGAAACCTACTTCCTGACAAAATCAGGTCTTGAGAAGGTATATTCAAAGTTCATATGGTCAGTGTAGGTTCCATCAAGGATGGCGGCGACATCCTCAGTGAACACCAGCTCTTCGTCTGTGGGGATAACATATACCTTGACCGGAGAGTCGTCGGTGGTAATCAGGGACTCCCGTTTTCTGGTCATTGCCCCTTTGTTGCGCTCCCTGTCGAGGATGATCCCAATATGCTCCAACCCTTCTATCGCTTTTTCACGGATCGGCCATCCCATCTCGCCAACGCCGGCGGTAAAGACAACTGCATCAAGCCGACCAATGGCAGCCATATAAGCACCGATATACTTCTTCAGCCGGTAACCTTCGATCTCAAGGGCTGTTTTACAGCGATGATCGCCGGCATTGGCATGTTCAATGACGTCGCGCCTGTCAGTAAATCTGCCGGTTATGCCAAGAACACCGCTCTTCTTGTTCAGAATACCGTCAATCTCCTTGGCAGAAAGGTTCTCTTTCTGCATCATGAAGGCCGGAATTGCTGGATCGATATCGCCGCACCTTGTTCCCATCATCGCCCCCTCCAGAGGGGTAAGACCCATGGTGGTGTCGACGGAAACCCCACCTTTGATAGCACAGTGGGAAACACCATTACCAATATGCATGGTAACTATATTGGTCTCAGAAGGTTTTTTACCAAGAATAACTGCAGCGCGCTTTGAGACATAAAGATGAGATGTGCCATGGAAACCATATCTACGCACCCCGTGCGCCTCGTACCACTCATAGGGGACTGGGTACAAGTAGGCATGTTCCGGCATGGTCTGGTGGAAAGCGGTATCGAAAATTGCAACGTGGGGAACCTGCGGCAGAACTGCCTGAGCAGCCTCTATACCGGAGATATTAGGCGGATTGTGCAGAGGAGCAAGATGCTGGACTTCCTTGACCGCATCGAGAACTGCTTCATCAATCAACACCGAGCAGGTAAACTTCTCGCCGCCATGAACTACCCTATGGCCAACAGCAGAAATATCATTGATGTCAGCCAGAACACCATGGGTTGGATCGACAAGCGTTCTGATGATAAGGTCAATGGCGACCTGATGGTCCGGACAGTCATAGTCGAACCTGTATGCCTCTCGCCCGGGAACTTCATGCAGAATGAACGAGTCACCAATGATAACCCTTTCCACCATCCCCTTGGCAACAACCTCCATTTTCTGCCAGTCGTAAAGTTGATATTTAACCGATGAACTGCCACAATTCAGAGCCAGAATCTGCATCTGCGCCCCCCTTTATGTAATAATTAATCGTTGCGTAACTTTATATAATCTATGCTTTTTTCGATATGAGTAAATATAGTCAACAGCAAATTAAGCAATAATAAAACTGCTTTTTATAATACAGAAGTAATTCCCCATATTCAAGTTTTTTATCATAATGCAGTATCGACAATTGCAGCGATGACACTGTTGAATGTTTTTTTTATTGTCAGTGCTTTAAAAAATATGATAATTTGCCTGTTGACCAATAACCATCCAACAAAGGGAGGATAAACGTGAAGAAGATTGCTGTCGTTCTCGCAGTACTTGCACTTGCTGTTGCAGGGTGCCAAAAGAAAGAAGAAGCTCCTAAAGCTGCTGCTCCACAGGCAGGCGCTCCTCAAAAGCCAGCCGGTGCTGCACCTGGTGGAGACCCGCATGCTGGCCTCAAGCCGGTTGAAATTCCGGCAGGCGCCGGCCACAAGGGTAAAGTGCTCCAGACTATGGATGCCGGCTCCTACACCTACGTAGAGGTTGAGGAAAAAGGCCAGAAACTCTGGATTGCCGTCATGAAAGAGGCTCTTGTAAAAGAAGGCGTTAAGGTTGGCGACTCTATCGAGTTCCCTGATTCACCGCCAATGGTTAACTTCCAGAGCAAAGAGCTCAAGAAGACTTTCGACAAAGTCATCTTCTCTGCAGGTCTTCGCAAAGTTAAATAATTCGTCATGCTGAATCCAGCAATAAAAAAAGCGAAACCATTTAGGTTTCGCTTTTTTTATTGTTAATCAAGTTAATAAAAAGTCAGTTGAGTGAGGACGCTTGATCTAAACCCAGCAAATCATTCTTCTGAGCATCATCAGCCACTTCCTCTTCCACCCCAAGCATCAGTTCATCAAGGTTCAACCGGTCAGGCAGAATCTTCGCTACCCTCTTTGCACCGATGAAACGAGAGCGATAGTAGGGGGTGTCAACGGAGGAAATGACAACACGACGGTCCCTGGAGGACGCATGAATCATCCTGTTATTGCCGAGATATATGCCGACATGGGAGGGGAATGATGCATAGGTTCTGAAGAAGACCAGATCACCTTTTTGCATGTCGCCGCGGGTTACAAGCTCGCCCCGCTCAAACTGCTCTCTTGCAGTACGGGGGAGATTAACCTCCATCTCGTTGAACACCTTTTGCACAAAAGCAGAACAGTCAAGCCCGCTTCTGGATGTGCCGCCAAATCTGTAGCGAGTGCCGAGAAAACCGAAGGCCTTTGTTTTCAGCAATTTTACGTTATCAGCTTGAAAATCCACATCTTTTTGCTGCCGCAGATGAACCGTATCCTGCTCAAAGAGTTCAGCAAGAGACTGTTCGTACTCTTTTTCATTCAGGAGATCAGCATATTTCAAAGATGGTTTTGCAGCGACCTTGCTGGTTTGAACAGTATCTGGATCCGCATCACGCAGTGCCAGCACCTGCCCCGGCTTAAGCTTGCCCTTTGCCAACCCGTTAAGCCTCTTCAATTCGGCAACTGAAACGCCTGTTTTCTTGGCAACCCGTGCAATGGTATCACCCTTTCTGACTTTGTATGAAGAAACGGCTGCAGCCGACTCAACAGCATTGGTCCGAGCTGCGCCTCGAGGAGGGATCACCAGAATATCCCCGGGCTTAATGCTGGCACTCAGGCTGTTATTTGCTTCTTTCAGGGCAGAGACAGGGACGTGGTACTTATTGGCAAGGGATGAAAATGTCTCGTTTTTACGAACCTTGTGAGTTTTTGCTGCATAGGAGCTAGCAGGGCTTAAGATAAAGATTGTCAGTAACAACAATACTGAGCGACGTACCATCTTCACCCCCTTTATGTTTTATTAATATGCTGCGCGCGAAAGATTATTATAACAACTTGGATTTTTTGTCAAGCAAAGAGACACGTTGCACGTTATTTCCCACCTATCTGCAGTTTGACGCTTACGGGGTCATCTCGCTTGATTTGCAGCTGAGGCGACAGAGGCTGCAGGGGAAGATCAACGGTCCGATTGGCGGATAAAGAAGAAAGGTTGAGCACCTCAGTGTTGACCTGGGTAAATTGTGACAGTGCAGACTCTGACCCGACAACCTTCACTCTGGCCGGTTCTATTTTTACAGACTTCAGATAAAGCCCCCTCTTCAGCTTCCCTTCCGTTTTCAAAACAACAGGCAGCTCACGATACATTTTCCTCTCGGCAATGATTTTCATCACGGGAGGGGTAACTTTTGACACCGACACCCCGAGCGGTAGCTGAAAAACCTTACTGTCAACCGGTATGTTGTTCAAACCTTCGTGGATTTTTGAAAGGTCAAGATCAGCAACCACGTCCAGTTTTTTTGATGACATGAATATTGTAGACAGAACCTTGAGTTGTACTTCTACCTCACCAGGGAGGTTGTCTGACAGCACCAGCTTTTCCGGCAGATTATGGAACTTGATCTGGGCCGGCACAGTCTGCAGTCCACCCTGGCGGGCGTTTATAAGGAGCCAGCAGGCGATTACCAGTAAAAGTGTTACTGATTTCGGCAGAATATTGCTAAAAATCGCCTTTCTCAAAGGCAATCTGCAGTTATCAGCACCCTGCATGGCAAGTTCTTCCACGAGCAGATTGTAAAGCTGCTCAGGGGTCTCTACCTTGTGCAGTTCTCCCCCGGCGACCACTGAAACAGTGCCCCGCTCCTCAGAAACAACAATGACCAGAGCATCCGTCTTTTCCGAGAGTCCAACTGCAGCCCTGTGGCGTGTGCCAAGATACTGGGGCAACTCCTGGTTGGACGAGAGGGGCAGATGGGATGAAGCTTCAGATATACGACCGTTTCTGATGACAGCAGCTCCGTCATGAAGTGGCGCCCCATCTTCAAAAATATTTACCAGAAGCTGACTGCTGAGCAGACTGTCGAGCTTTACACCATGCAACAGATAATCATCCAGCCGCTCTCGACGTTCGAAAACAATAAGAGCCCCGCTGTTACGCTTGGCAAGAGCAAATGCCGCCTCTACCACCGCCTGAATCTCAGGAAGTTTATGATGACTTTCATTGCTGTTAAAGAAATTGCGTAACAGGCTGAACCTGTAGAGAGCCTGCCTGATTTCTCCCTGAAAAATTACGATGATAAGGATGAAAATTACTGTGCCCAGCTCCTGCAGAATCCAGCTAGTCATGAAAAGGCCAAGATTTTTTGTCAGGACATAAAGCAGAACAAGAAAACCGAGTCCAAGGACAACCTGCAGGGCGCGCGTCTTCCTGAACCAAGCATACAGCTGGTAAACTAGAAGCGTCATGATAAGGATGTCGGCAATATCCTGGATTCGCATGTTCCTGACGATTTAACTGGAAAGATAGTGGCTGGATATGGTATTTGTCCAACTCGCAGAGCCATTCTGATAGCACTTTTACACGAAAAAGGACAGGGCTAAATGTACCGTCTGACAACCAAAGGTGAACATATCCGTGACATGTTCAACTCCATTGCCCCTCGCTATGATTTTCTCAATCGACTGCTGAGTCTGGGGATAGATCGCAGATGGCGCAAATTCGCCGTAAGGAAAATTTTCTATACTCCCAATGGCCACATTCTTGATGTCGCTACCGGCACTGCGGATGTTGCTCTGGAAATTGCAGCGGCCACACCACCCTCTGTAAAGATTACCGGAGTTGATTTCTCCGAACAGATGATCGAGCTGGGCGGCGAAAAAGTCAGGAAAGCCGGACTGAGCGAGAGGATTTCACTTAAAGTGGCACCCTGCGAAGCAATCCCCTTTGAAGATGGAACGTTCGATTCAGCAACGATTGCTTTCGGCATCAGAAACGTTATTGACAGACTTGTGGGTCTGAAAGAAATCCAGCGGGTATTAAAGCCTGGCGGCCGGGTAGTCATCCTTGAATTCTCAAATCCGCGTTCAAAAACATTCAAGGCGCTGTACAACTTTTACTTTCTCAAGGTACTGCCGGTAGTTGGCGGACTTTTTTCAAATTTCAGCGCCTACAAATACCTACCGGATTCTGTTCTTGAATTCCCTTCTCAGGAAGACTTCAAAGAAACCATGATTTCTGCAGGCTTTAAATCCGTAAATCATTATGATCTTACCTTCGGAATTGCTACGGTATACACAGGCGATAAACCCTGAGCTAACCGCTACTTGAACTTGATTATAAATCTTGTGCCAAACTTTTCCTCACGCTCTTCAATCCCAGGCTTGTCAACTTTGCCGATTGTTGAATTGTCATAGAACAGATTCAGGTTTATGCCTTCCCCTATCGGCAGACCAAGCTCACTGCGCCAGGACAGCCGGCCGTTGTTTCTCAAAAACTCACCACTGGCTGAGTTGCCGATATTTCGACTGTTGCCTGACACCTCATATGAGTAGACCGGAATTTTTGCAAACGCACTGATGGAGGCATCACCGAAAAGATTGATTTTCCCCCCTGCCTCGCCATGCAACCTGTGGGTTGTC
>VEOV01000131.1 GCA_012026855.1 Geobacter sp. | reverse complement strand
GTGTCACGGTTCCTCCCGCAGCAGTTGGCTGAACTCATCTTCGGTAAGGATTGTCACCCCGAGCTGGCGCGCCTTTTCCAGCTTGCTGCCGGCTTCGGCGCCGGCCACGACGTAGTCGGTTTTTTTCGACACTGACCCGGCGGCATGGCCACCCGCGTGCTCCACCAGCTTCTGGGCCTCGCTCCGGCTGAAGCGCTCCAGACTGCCGGTAAAGACAAAGGTCTTGCCGGTAAAGCGGCCCCCCACCTGCTTCGCTGCGACCGATGGCGACACCCCGGCCGCCAGGAGCCGTTCGATTACCCGGCGATTTTCCCCGCCGCTGAAGAAGCTGACAATGCTCTGTGCCACCTGCGGTCCGACCTCGCGCACTGTCAGCAGCTCGTCTTCACTTGCCTGCAGCAGCGCATCGAGGGAACCGAAGGCTGCGGCGAGCAGCTTTGCCGTATGCTCTCCCACATGGCGGATGCCGAGGGCAAAGATCAGGGTGGCCTGTTCACGCCCCTTGCTGGCGTCAATGGCGGGCAGCAGGTTGGCAGCCAGCTTGTCACCCATCCGTTCAAACTGCATGAAATCATCCCGGGTGAGCCGGTAGAGATCGGAGACATCCCGGACCAGCCCGAGGCGCAGCAGCTGGTCGATGTACTTCTCGCCAAGGCCTTCCATGTCCATGGCGCCCCTGGAGGCAAAGTGGATGATCGACTCCCTGATCTGGGCCGGACAGGCAAGCCCCAGACAACGGACCGCCACTTCACCGGGGATCTTGACCACTGCTGCGCCGCATTCCGGGCAGCTGTCCGGGAGCGGCAGCGGCAGTTCGGCCCCGGTCCGCTTTTCGGTCAGCACCCGCACTACCGCCGGGATGACATCACCTGCCCGTTCGATTACCACGGTATCGCCGATGCGGATATCCTTGCGCTCCATCTCCTCCCAGTTGTGCAGGGTCGCCCGGGAAACGGTCACCCCGGAAACTTCAACCGGCCGCAGGTGGGCCGTGGGAGTGATTACCCCGGTGCGGCCGACCGATGGGACGATGTCCTCGACCACGGTCACCGCCTGGCGCGGTGGAAACTTCCAGGCAATGGCCCAGCGGGAGGAGCGGCTCTTCTCCCCCAGCTCCCGCTGCAGGGCAAAGTCGTCAACCTTGATGACCACACCGTCGATTTCGTAGGGGAGCGCTTCGCGTTGTGCTGCCATCTCTTCGTAGAACCGGGTGACCCCGGCCACCCCCCTGACCGGTCTGGCCAAAGAGTTTACCGGCAATCCCCATCCTTTGAAGGTGTCGAGAAAGGCCTTCTGTGAGCCGAAGACATGGCCGTCAACGGCACCCGGCGCATAGCAGCAGATGGTGAGCGGCCGCCTGGCGGTAATTTTCGGATCCAGCTGGCGCAGGGAGCCGGCGGCAGCGTTGCGGGGGTTGGCGAAGGCTGCTTCACCGTTTTCTTCCCGTTCGGCATTCATCTCCCGGAACGGGGCCAGGGGGAGGTAAACCTCTCCCCGAACCTCTACGAGACCGGGGGGAAAGAGTGTATCAAGCTTCAGCCGGAGCGGAATTTCTTTAATGGTCTTGATATTGGCGGTGATCTCCTCGCCGATTACGCCGTCGCCGCGGGTGGAACCCTGGACAAGGAGGCCGTTTTCATAGACCAGCTCCACCGCAACACCATCCATCTTCGGTTCGCAGACATAATCGATGACGGCCTCGGCTGAGAGGCCGAGGTCCTTTTTGATCCGCTTGTCGAATTCAACGATGTCCGCTTCGCTGAAGGCGTTGTCCAGGGAGAGCATGGGAAGTCGGTGTGCCACCTGTTGGAATTTTTCCAGCGGCTTGCCCCCCACACGCACCGTGGGTGAGTCAGGGGCTGCCAGGTCAGGAAAGTTGTTCTCCAGTTCCTGCAGCTCACGGAACAGGGCATCGTATTCGGCGTCGCTGATCTCGGGGGCATCGTTTTCGTAGTAGAGCCGGTTGTGCCGCTCTATCTCCCTGGTGAGAAAGACGATGCGCTCTTTGGCAATGCTGTTGTCCATGGGGGATTGCTCCGCGAAGATTTATACTGGGGGCGGATAATAGCAGAAAAG
>VEOV01000355.1 GCA_012026855.1 Geobacter sp. | reverse complement strand
ATGCAATGGCATATCAGCAAAACGAATACCAATTCGGCATTTACCTCGTAAGTTACTGATATCATTATGGATAATAATGTTTTATTCCGGGATTTGCTGCTGAATGGTGTTAACTTTGGGAAAGGTTCGAGCGGCGGGGAAACGACAACCTCATGAAAATACGGGTAGATATTCGGTGTTAACCAAGGTTAAGGCTGTTAACCATGGTTAACACCATTCGCCCGAAGCACCGCTTTACGGGCAATGACGAGGGGCGAATACCGTAATAAAAATGAAACAGGCCGCCCCCGCAAGAGGACGGCCTGATATTTTTTTGGAGGGCATAGACTACTTCGCCCGATAAGAAACTACCACTCCTCACCTTCGTCGCCGGCCATGGTATCAACACGATGCCTGCCGGCTTCGTCACGGGCCGTCAACATGGTGGTGACCATGAGAACCAGCGTCACCAGCGCGGTGAGCAGCCAGCTGAATTTGAGGCCAAAGAACTCCCAGCCGATGCCTGACATGATTGCAACCCCCTTTCCCGGACTGCCGCAACTACATATGCGGCAATCTCTGTGATGCCCATATTATAGCACGGTTCCGGCGGTCGGGCTGCAGGCTATTTCCGCGCCAGCTTGAGCCGCTTGTTGAGGGCCGGGGGGGAGATCCCCAGCAGGCGGGCGGCAATGGCCTGGCCGCCGTTGGCCCGGGAGATGGCCTCTTCCACCAGCAGCTCGGCCGCTTCCACGAAGGTGGGCAGACGCTCGAAGGTGGTGAACGGGTTCTGGCTGCGGGGCATGGGGGCCGGCGCGGTCTTGCCGGCGCCGATGGCTTTCAGGAAGGTCTCCATGGAGAGGATCCGCTCCTTGTGCAGGCTGACGGCATTGTGGACCATGCCGCGCAGTTCGCGCACATTGCCGGGGAAGCTGTAGGTGGCCAGGATCTGGGCCAGCTCCTTGGGGGGGGTCGGCTTCCGCTTGCCCAGGGAGCGGGCCGCCTCGCCGAGGAAGTAGTCCAGCAAGAGCGGGATATCACCGGTCCTTTCCCGCAGGGCCGGGATCTGGATATGATGGATCTTCAGCCGGTAGTAGAGATCGCGGCGGAACGTGCCGGCCGCCTCCTTAGCCGCCAGGTCGCAGTGGGTGGCCACAACGATGCGGGCCTTGATCCGCTTGGGGCGGTCGCTCCCCAGGGGGAAATACTCCCCCTCCTGCAGCAGCCGCAGTAGCTTCACCTGGGAGGAGATGCTCAGGTCGCCGATCTCGTCCAGAAAGAGGGTGCCGTCCACCGCCTGCTCGATCATGCCGGGGCGCATCTGGTCAGCACCGG
Source organism: Geobacter sp. (assembly GCA_012026855.1). Lineage (GTDB taxonomy): Bacteria > Desulfobacterota > Desulfuromonadia > Geobacterales > DSM-12255 > VEOV01. Next base: position 20,548 of record VEOV01000355.1, on the reverse strand, counting down.
TATAGGCGCCACGCACATGGCCGAAGAGGGTATCGGCAAAGACGGTATCATCCAGCCCGGCGACGTTTACCGCAACCAGCGGACCGCTGCAGCCGCTCAGCTTATGGACGGCCCGGGCAAACAGCTCTTTGCCGACGCCGCTTTCGCCGGTAATCAGCAGCGGCTGGTGGCTGGGGGCTACCGCCTCCACGTAGGTAAAAATATCGTGCATCCCCCGGTCCGAGGTGACGATGTCGATGAACGCTTCCGGATGCTGCAGATCCCGGGAGAGCAGCCGGTCCGACATGGTGCGGAACTCGTGCTGCAGCTCCTGCACCCGGATCGCCCGCAGCACCCCCCCCACCAGGCGGTCCTCTTCGTCGGTCTTGACGAAATAGTCGAACGCCCCGAGCCGCATGCAGCTGACCGCCGTCTCCAGCTGGTTCATGCCGCTGATGATGATGGTCATAATCTCCGGGTGCTGTTCGCGGATCTCCGCCAGCAACGCCTCCCCCGACATGTGGGGCATGGTCAGGTCGAGCAGCACCAGGCCGATGTCACCCTTGGCCAGCAGCGCCATGACCTGGCGGCTGTCCTGGCAGGTGTGCAGGTTGTTGATGCCGGCACAGCTCTTCAGGGTCAGGGAAAAGGAGCTGAGCCAGGCCGGTTCGTCGTCAACCAGCAGAATACCGAAACCGGGATAGGCATTTGTTTTCATATCAGCCATTCCTTTGGGGCAGAGGGAAAGACAGCGTTACCGTCGTCCCCTCCCCCGGTGCAGATGCAAACAGCAGGGTACCGCCATGCTCCTTGACGATCCCCGCGGAAACCGACAGCCCGAGCCCGGTGCCGCCGCTGTCCCGCTTGGTGGTAAAGAACGGGTCAAACAGGTGCTGCAGATGCTCCTCGGCAATGCCGACCCCTTCGTCCCTGATCTGGATGATTACCGCCCGCAGCTCCCGGTCGAAGCCGGTGGTCAGAAACACCCCCCGTTCCATGTCCGGCAGGGCCTGGCAGGCATTGAGCACCAGGTTGACAATCACCTGCTCGATCCGCTGGCCATTGCCTAGGATCTTCGGGAGATGGTCGCCATAGGTCGCGCTGAAATGCCTGGTGGCCGAGCGGATGGTCGGATCAACCAGCCGCAGCGCCGTCTGTACCGTGGCATTGATATCGAGCAGCTCTTTTTCTCCGGCATCGTCACGCCGGGCAAAATCCTTGAGGTCGTTGACAATCCGCTTGATCCGCTTGGCGCTGTCCTGCATCTCCTCCAGGATGCGCGGAATCTCGCTGCGCATCTCCGAATAGGGGACTCCGCCCAGCATGAAGTCGCCATGGTCGTGGAAATGGTTTTCCAGCAGCTCTTCGGCATCGTCATGTACCCTTTTGAGGATCGGGATGTCAAGCAGCATCAGGCCGTTGGGGTTGTTGATCTCGTGGGCCACGCCGGAAACCAGGGTACCGAGGGAGGCCAGCTTGTCGGCCTGGACCAGCTTGTCCTGGTGGCGGCGCAGCTCTTCCAGCGCCTTGTTACGCTCCGCCACCTCCTGGGCCAGCTCGGTGGTCCGCGCCTCGACCCGGATCTGCAGGGTCCGGGACCAGAGGACAGTCACCGCCAGGATTGCCAGCAGGGGCACAAGGATCATGGCGCCGTACTTGATGGCCGTATCTTTCGTCACCCTGGGTGGGTCATTGGCGCCGAGCCACTTGTCGTAGATCGGCTTGTACTGCCCGGTCTTGTGGAGGATGGCCAAGCCCTCGTTGAAGCGGGCCAGCAGCTCACTGTTCCCCTTGGCAACGCCGTAACAGTACTGCTGGCTGATGACCGCCTTGGAGACCGGCACCAGATTGGTCAACCGCAGCTCCCGGATCAGGTACATCCCCGGCAGCATGGCCACCACGGCATAGTCATGCTGCCCCGAAGCCAGCAGGCGCAGCGCCTCGGACGGGGTCGGGGTGAGCACCAGGTCTTTACCGAACCCCATGCGGCTCAACACTTCATGCATGATGCCGTCTCGAAAGACAATGACCTGCTTGCCCCGCAGCTCCTCCAGGGTGGTGACCGGCGGCGAATCCTTCCGGGCAAAAATGGCGTGGTGGACAATGGTGTGGGGGGGAGAAAAGTCGACCGTATCGGCCCGGACATCGGAATAGGAGATCCCCTGGAGGATCTGGATCGTCCCCTGCTTCAGGCCGGAACGCATATCGGACCAGGCACCGAACCTGAACTCGACCTTCATCCCCATGACTTCGGCAATGGCCCTGGTCAGGTCAACGTTGTAACCGGCCGGCTGGCCGTCCTTGTCAATGAACTCGTAGGGGGGATAGGCCCGGTCGCCGCCGACGATCACCGGTTTGTCATAGCTGCCGGTCTCACTGTAATCGGCCGGGGCCGGCTCAGCAGAGGTGCTGTTGGCCAGCAGTGCCAGCAGGGTCACTGCCAGGCAGAGCATCTGGAGATATTTTTTACAGGTAGCAGTCATAAGCCCCATTTACCGGCAATCTGAGCCGGAAGGCAGATATTTTCTACCTATATCCCCATTTCCGATTTTCTACAATCTCTTGTAAGTGGTTGACATGTTAAAATAGTAGCGCGGCTGGGGACGAGTAGTGTATAAATCAGCATGCTTACTTGCCACAAAAGGAGAGTGCTATGGGTTCTGTAGCCAAGGATATTCTCAGCTTGAGTGTACCGGAGCGGATTCTGCTTGTGGAAGATATCTGGGCCAGCATCGCCGAGGTTCCGGAAGAGGTTGCTCTGACTACTCATCAAGAGGAAGAATTGGAGCTTCGCCTCGATGCCTATCACAAAAATCCGGATGCCGGTTCGCCATGGTCAGCAGTGCGTGAGCGGATTCTCAGCCGAACATGAAGTACGAGCTGGTCATACGGCCAGAAGCAGAATCAGAACTAGCGGAGGCCTTTGACTGGTACGAAGAGCGCATGCGAGGACTTGGCTCTGAGTTTCTGATTTCCGTCGATGCAGCTGTTCACGCCATTGCCCGCAACCCTCTTCAGTTTGCCAAAATTCATAAGAATGTCCGCAGGGCGCTTTTGCATCGCTTTCCATATGGTGTTTTTTATCTTGTTGAAAAACCCCATATTGTCGTTCTCGCCTTTTTTCACGTCAAACGAAATCCAAAACGGTGGCAGCAAAGGCACTGACGATTTCTGAAGAACTGTCAAATTAACCAGCCGGGCCGCATCGAAATTCATCCAGCCCGCCGGGCCAGCCAGATGACATGGCGGCCGCCACGTTTGCCGCGGGCCCGCACCGTGACCTCCTCGGCCACGAAGCCGGTCTGGCGCAGGCGCTTGGTGAAAGCCGGTGCAGCGGCCACCGACCAGACTGCCAGCAGCCCGCCGGGACGAAGGGCGCAAAAGGCCGCGGTCAGGCCGGTCGGGCCGTAAAGTACGTCGTTCTCGCTGCTGGTCAGCCCGTCCGGGCCATTGTCCACATCCAGCAGGATGGCATCCCAGGCCCGTTTCTCCTCCATGATCACCCGGCAGACATCAGCCTCGCGCACCGTCACCCTGGGGTCGGCCAGCGGGTTGCCGGCCAGCTCTGCCAACTGGTCACGGTTCCACGCCACCACCTTGGGCACCAGTTCTGCCACCACCAGCTGCGCCGCCCCATTGAGATTGCGCAGGGCTGCCATGGTGGTAAAGCCCATGCCGAGCCCGCCAATGAGCATCCGCGGCGCTTCCAGTCTGGCAAGCCGCTCACAGACCAGCTCGGCCAACGACTCTTCCGAGCCGTGCATCCGGCTGTTCATCAGCTCACAGTCCGGCAGCCGGATGGAAAACTCCCCGCCCCGCCGGTAAAGCCGCAGTTCCCGGTCACTCCCCGGCACCGGCGCACTATCGATCAATTCCCATGGAATCATTAATACCCCTGTAAAGTTACCGCATCAGCCGCGGCGCGCCGCTGCGATGGCCGCGATGTCGATCTTTTTCATAGTCATCATTGCTTCAAATGCCCGCTTGGCAGCAACCGGGTCGGGATCGCTTACCGCCTGCGTCAGGGCCAGCGGCGTAATCTGCCAGAACAGGCCCCACTTGTCCTTGCACCAACCGCAAGGATTCTCCTCGCCGCCGTTATTGACGATGGCATTCCAGTAACGATCGGTTTCGGCCTGGTCAGCAGTAGCCACCTGAAACGAGAAGGCCCAGCTATGCTTGCCCCCGGGGCCACCATTGATCCCGAGACAAGGAATCCCAAGCACCGTGAACTCGACCGTCAGCGCATCCCCCTTCTTCCCGGCCGGATAATCTGCCGGCGCGTAGTGCACCGCGCCAACGGAGGAATCGGGAAAAGTCGCTGCATAAAACCGCGCCGCCTCTTCGGCATCGCCATCATACCAAAGGCAAACCGTATTCTTTGCAGGTGTATTCATGTCACACCTCCTGGATTGACGTGTTATGCACATCCTTTGTCTCAAAATTATAGCATAGCGCTCCGCACCATAGTGCAAGAATGAATAACAGAAATGTGTTGTAGTTATTGACAACACTTGCGGTTGTTGTTATTCTCTCCAACATGAATGCCAAACTTCTACTAAACGAGCGACATGCACTTTCGGAAATCTCTTTTGTAGAATTGGTGGTATGGCGTTTACCCTCGCCCGTTTCCGGCAGCAGCCATCCTTTCAAGTACAGGCTTGCGTTTGTGGTGGATGGTATTTGTGTCCTTCGTTATGACAACGAGGCTGGCAAGGGGGGCCACAAGCACAATGGCGAGGAAGAGTCCCCTTACGAATTTATTTCTCCCCAACTTCTTCTCAATGACTTCTGGAACGATGTGGACAATTGGAGGTCCTCCCATGAATAGCGTAACTTTAGAAGTCTGTTCCCGTGAACAGCTGAACAGTCGTTTTCTGCGGGCATTTGACGGAGAGCCGCAAGGAGAATTCATCAGCTTTGAGTCGCCGGAACTGTTATTCAAGGTTGTTTCCGGCAAACGCTGGGAACTGCTGAAAGTCATGACCGGCGCCGGACCAATGACGATCCGTGAAGCTGCCCGCCGCTTGCATAGGGATGTCAAGGCGGTTCACGGGGACATTCACGCACTGCTGAACGCTGGGTTGCTGCAGAAGACCGAAAAAGGCCAGATCGTCTTCCCATACGATGCGGTTCACGTGGATTTTATGCTGAAAGCGGCTTGACCGGCAAGGGTAGCAGGAATGAATGAAAAACGCCGTGAATGCCTATTGTATTGGGCTTCACGGCGTTTTTAATTTCGTTGCTTCAAGAAATGTGCAGACGCGACACCTGCAGTTTCGGCACCTCCTGAATTATGGACGTGTTACTGATTTTATATTAGCACAGAACGGGGTGTCCGGTTCACCCGACAGCCCGGCTTTTTCGGGCTGACGGGGTTGGAACGCACTTAATTTCCATATTCAAGGGCTGACCCCACCTCTTCTTCTCAAGAGAATAGCAGAAAGTCAAGCCTGACCCCATAGATGTTCCCTTGTTTCTTCATCTTGTTTCTTCCTGCCCGAATATGGCAACGTTTCGTCGCTCCTTACGGGAAATCGGTGCAATTTCAATGGCGTAATTCTTTCCGCTCCTCAATCATCTTGACCAGATCCTTGGCCACTTCCTTGATCTCCGGCGCGGTCTTGACCTCCTCTCCGAGATACATTTTCAGACCGATTACCAGCGGTTCAAGATGTCGCGCCGCTTCGGCATTCTCAAGCAATTCCAGACCCTCTTTTGCTTGCCCTGCTGCGGCCAGTTCCACAAAAAGTTGAATAGCATCGTCAATGGTCTTTTCAACAGTAGCGGTGTCCAAAATATAGCGTTTTGCGTACTCCAGTGCTTCCTGGACTTTGCCGAGTGCGCTCAGGATACAGGCATAGGTGTGGACAAAAAAGTTGTTGTCAGTAGCCAGAGAAACCGCTTTGTGTGCCCACTCTTCTGCTGTGGGCAATACTGAGGAGACATTACTTTGATAAAACATCCACGCAATGTCATTCAAAAGACCGGCATCTTCCGGATGTTTTTCAATAATTTCTGTTGCTGCTAACAGTGCATCATCAGATTTGCCCGGCATTTTCAGATACAGCGCGATCAGCTTTATTGCAGGCATGGTTGAGCCAGTGGCTCTAATGAGCGCTTCTCGTAATACAGCTTCCGCTGCTTCATACTCTCCTTGACTTATGTGAACGTCAGCTTTGTTTGTTAACGCCCTCAGCCAGACGTCTTGCAGCTCACTGATATCCGCGTATCGAGTAATAACCACGTCGTAAACGACGATAGCCTCTTCGGAACGGTTTAGGTCGACAAGAACAATCCCTTTATTAACAAGGGCTTTTGCCACCTGTTCACGCACAGCACTATCCGGTGCGTCGCCAAAGCGAGTAACTAACTCCTCGTAGACAACGATCTCATCTTTGCAACGACTTAACTTGCCTAAGCGGTAGCCTTTGTTGAACAAAGCCTTTGCCACCCGCTCACGTACAGCGTTTTCCGGTGCATCACCAAAGCGGGTAATCAGTTCGTCGTAGACGGCGATCTCATCTTCGCAGCGGTATATCAGGCCAAGCCGGTATCCTTTGTTCAGCAAAGCTATTGCCACTTGCACACGCATGGCACTTTCCGGCGCGTCGCTAAAGCAAGCAAGCAGCATGTCGTAGGCGGCAATCTCCTCTTCATAACGGTTCAACAGGCCAAGCTGGTATCCTTTGTTGACCAAAGCTTTTGCCACCTGTTCACGCATAGCACTTTCAGGTGTGTCACGGAAACGTGCAAAAGTCTCGTCATAGGTTGCGATAGCCTCTTCTGGACGATTCAACTTGCCAAGTGTAATACCCTTGTTGAGCAAAGCCTTTGCCACCACTTCACGCACAACGCTTTCCGGTGCGTCGCCAAAGCGAGCAATCAGTTCGTCATAGGCAGTAATCTCTTCTTCGCAGCGGTTCAACAGCCCAAGCCGGTATCCCTTATTGTGCAAAGCCTTCGCCACCCGCTCACGCATAGCACTTTCCGGTGCATCGCCAAAACGGGTAACTACCTCGTCATAGAGGGAAATCTCCTCTGAGTAGCGATTCAAAAGGCCAAGCCGATATCCTTTGTTGAACAAAGCCATTGCTACCCGCTCACGCATAGCACTTTCAGGCAAGTCGTTAAAACGGGCAATCAGTTCGTTGTAGGCTACTATAGCCTCTTCGGAACGGTTTAACCGACCAAAAGTAATCCCTTTGCCGAGCAAAGCTTTTGCAACTTGTTCACGCATGGCGCTTTCAGGTGTGTCACTGAAACGGGCAAGAACCTCGTCATAGGCTGCGATAGCCTCTTCTGGACGATTCAACTCGCCAAGTGTAATACCCTTGTTGAGCAAAGCGTTTGCTACTTGCTCACGCAATAAAGTTTTCGATGCGCCGCCAAAGCGGACAATCAGTTCGTCGTAGACAACGATTTCCTCTTCGAAACAGCTTAACTGGCCGAGCGTAATCCCTTTGTTGAGCATCGACATGGCCGCAACAGCAGCCAGTTCGTCATCTGGGGATGAAACATGTTGGCAAATTACGGTATCGAACTGCTCAATCGCCTGTTGATGCTTGCCTGCTTTGCCATATTCAATTCCCTTGCTATTCAAAGAGTTTGCTTCTTTCAACAGGGTATTATTTTGATTCATTGATTTATTCTTTAGTGTGGATGCTGTTTTTGCTGAAATAAAGTTCTTTACGGTGTCACTAAGATCGGGTGACTCCAGAAATTCCTTTGGTGTTGCCTCGATAATCTTTTTGATCGTTTTGCGATCAGGTACTTCAGCCAATGCCGCCTCAAATGCCAGGCAATGATTGGTGCGAAGTTCCGGCGGCAGTCCGCAAGCCTCTTCGGTGATCAGCTTTGTCGCTGATTCGTGGTCATACATGCTGGTCAGGAATTTCACCGTGGCCTTGACCCGGTCTGCCGGTTTACCACGCCGCCGCATCAGGTAGTAGATGTTGTACATCCGCTCAGCCACTACAAACCATTTGGTTTTTTTGCTGTTCGGTTCAATGGTTACCGCCCCCCTGTTTACCAGTCTGCTCAACAGGGAGCTGGTTCTGTTGATGTCAATCCTGGCTTCCTGGGCAATTTCCCGGGCGGTTGAGGCGTCCCACAGGCTGCAAAGCGCCAGGTAAACCTTGCGCTCAGTGGCAGGTAAACTGTCCAGATGGCTTTTGAAGTATTCGGTATGATCGTCGATAAGATTCACCAGGTCGTCGAGCAACTTGTGAAACGACCGGTGGGCGCTGAACTTGGCGATAATGGTCAAGAGGCGCGGATTACCGCCGGTGAGGATCCGGATCGGCTTGATCCGCTCTCCCAACAGTTTGTGGCCGGTGATATGCTCCCAGACAAGGTTGCACTCGTCGTCGTCAAGCGGTTTCAGCTCCTGCATCTTGAACATCTCAAACATTGCCTGCGAGGTGTTTTCGATATGCTCAAACCGGCACGTTGCCGTGGCCAGCAGCATGATGCGCGGTTCGTTGAGCAGGGTGTGGCGTATCTTCCACGCCTCGTCATCGCTGGCAAGATCACCCAGCAGCATGTTTAGGTTTTCCACCATTATCAGCAGCCGTTTGCCGATGCTGTCGGCAAAATCCAGCAGTTGTATCAGCGCACGTTCCCCCAGCCGCTGGTCATCAGTTTCGTTTTTCAGCTCGCGGTGGGTGCGCAGCCACTTCTCTCCCCCGGTCTGCTCGCCGAGGTGGAAAAGCGCTTCCAGCCAGAATTCACCGGCGGTTACCACCTCGTAACTCTCTTCGGAAAATATCAACGGGAACCAGCGGGCGCTCAACTCTTCCGTCCGGGCGATCTCGGCGGCTATGCGGTGTACCATGGTGGTCTTGCCGCTGCCGCGCGGACCGATAATCAGCAGATGCTGGTTTGAGCTAGTGCAGTTCTCGGTAATGGTTTCGACGACGTGGTCAAGGTCTGCGTGCCGGACTACAAAGCTGTCGATAAGCTCTTCTTCAGTCAAAAACGACGGATTATATTTCATGCGGCGTCTGGTCATGGTTATATCCCCCGCTCCAGCACCGGCACATGAAAGAAACCATAGCGCTTTTTCCACCAATCCTGTAGCAGATGCGACTCAAAACGGTAACCGTCTGCTGCAAGCTTGAGATAGCCGTCATGCTCCAGCACTCTTATGATTTCCTCAACTGCCGAGGTGACGCTCCGTTCACCAAAGTCATACCCCTTTTGCAGTGCGTGCAGCGCCGCTCTACTCAAGCACCCGACAACGGCAGTTTCAGTCAGGATCTCCAGGGCAAGGGTGAAGATTTCCGGGCCAAGCACCAGCTTGAGCCGTTCTTCGTAGTGAGTCAGTTCTGCATGCCCACGAATGCCGAGCATTTCGCTTTCATAGATCTCTTCGACCTCGTCCGGATAGAATTCCATTCTCCCGCGTCGTTTGCAACGGTCATAAACTCGTGAGAAAAACATCTGGACGTGATGGGGTATGCAGCACCCCAGACGGCGTGCCATGGCTGTTTCCGCCCCATTGCGAAAATCGACACCGTAGTTGGCTGCTAGCGCCAGCAGGCATCCTGCGGCGGTTGCTTCATCCCACGGCTTCAGGTCAAATGGGTGAAAGTTGTTGATGGTGGCGCTTAAACCTGCCTGGCGCAGGATCGGTTCAAACCCAATGCTGCCCGAGAGAACAATGCGGATTTTGCCTTGGTGAGCAATACTGTTTTCGCGCAGCCACGACATGAACTCATCCACCTTGGCCATCCGCTCAGTGGTGATTTTGAACTCTTCACCTTTAAGCATGCGGTTGACCATAAGCGGCACTTCGTCAATCATCAACACCACCGGCTGATCCGACTCGGCCAGCAGCGCAAACAGGGCAGCACCTTTTTCGCGCCAGTTACTCGCCGTTAGTCCTGCCCGTAGTTTGATGCCTATTTCTCCAAGACTTAGCTCTTCAATGCCGCCAACAAGGGCGGAGAAGGCATTGGCAAACAGGTTTTTTGTTTTATTCCAGAGACCGGTATGTGGTTTAAGTGCAATGCTGATGGCAACAACGGCATCTTCGGCAGTGACAGCCTTTTGCAGGTCAATGAAAAGACAGGTGTATCGATCAGCAAGCAATCTCATGACTTCTTTCATGAGGCTTGTTTTCCCCATGCGCCGCTGTGCGACCAGAAGAATATGGGCGCCTTCGTCAAGCTTTTCGATCATGATTGTTTTATCGTGTTCCCTGTTCCAGAAACGCTCCCCTTCAACCCAGTTTCCATGTGCCTGAATCAGTGTTCTTTGCATCGAATACCTCCTGCAATATGTTAAACAGATTTGTTTTAAACAGATTTGTTTGAAGTATATTTATTGAAAGGGGTGCTGTCAAGAGGGTTTTAAACAAATTTGTTTGACTATTTCACTGACCATCTATTCGTCACCATATCGAGGGGGATTAGCCATTTCCTGAACAGGAAAAGCATGGCACTTTTAATACTCCGCCGCCATATCAGGCTTGGCTGCAAAAAAAGGCCGGAGCGTCCTCCGGCCTGAATGTGGCAGATATGGCAGTATGTTCCTGCTAAAAATATTTCTCCTACCCTGCCAGGCTCTTGGCCAGCAGTTCGGTCAGGTGCATCAGCTTTACCTCCGGGAGCTGGTCGGCCAGCCCTTTTTTCAGCTGCAACAGGCAGCCTGGGTTGCTGGTCACCAGCACTTCGGCATTGCTGGCCCGGATGTTGTCCAGCTTGCGCTGCAGGATCCGGTCTGACATCTCCGGCTTGGCAATATTGTAGGTGCCGGCGCTGCCGCAACAGGCATCGGCCTCGGCCAGCTCACGGTACTGCAGGCCGGGAATGAGCTTGAGCAGCTGCCGCGGCTGGCTGCGGATCCCCTGGCAGTGGGCGATGTGGCACGGGTCGTGGTAGGTCACCTGCAGGTCGAGCGGCTTGAGCATTGCCTGCAGCTCGTCACTGTGCATGGCCAGCAGCTGGGAGATGTCGCGCACCTTGGCACTAAAAGCCGCGGCCTTTCCGTCATCCTCAAAATGGTGGCCGTACTTCTTCAGCTCCGCCCCGCAACCGCCGCAGTCGGTAACGATGAAATCGACGTCATAGCCGCTGAAGATGTCGATGTTGGTGCGGGCCTCGCTTTTCAGCCCCTCCAGATCCCCCCCCAGCATATTGGGGGCGCCGCAGCAGACCTGGTTCTTCGGGGTGATCACCCGGTAGCCCAGGCTGGAGAGCAGCTGGATGGTCGCCCGGCTGGCCTCGGAGAAGATCAGGCTCATGACGCAGCCGAGGAAAAAGCCGACCGTGCCCCGCTCCTTGCCCACTGCCGGGGTGATTTCCCGGATCTCCTGCCTGAGCGGCCTTTTGGGGAGTTCGGGCAGCAGCCCTTCCATCCGCTCCAGCGGCTTGGGGAACATCTTCAGGATGCCGAGCTTGCGCACCAGCTTCTGCAGGCCGGTTTTCTGGTAAGCCCGCATCGGCACCATGGAGCTCTCCAGCCGGTCCGGATGGGGCACCAGCTGGCGCAGGATCATATCCTCCATGAAGCCGAGGCCTTGGGCCCCCTTGCGCTCGCAGGTGAATTCGGCCACCAGCTCGCCGGCATTGACGCCGCAGGGGCAGGCCGAGGCGCACGCCTGGCAGTCGAGGCAGAGGGAGAGGTACTCCAGCAGCCGCTCCGACTGGTCCAGCTCCCCCTCCTGCACCTTGCGCACCAGCGCCACCCGCCCCCGTGGGGAGGCGGTCTCCAGGAAGGTCTCCTTGTAGGTCGGGCAGTGGGGCAGGCACATGCCGCAGCGCATGCAGTTGATTAGTTTCACGTAGTCCATTTTAACCTCAAATAAATCGTGAGCCGGTGTGTGAATGCTGCCGTAATGAGAGCATTAGGGCTCGTTCGTCGTAATTCTTGGTGAAACGAAGCGGCAACAGTCGATATTGTCTGAGCCCGCAGGGCGAGTTTATCGACTGTAGCGCAGTGAACCTAGAATTACAGAAGGAGCACGTCAGCTCGAATGCAGGTAGCGTTCACACACCTCCACCGAGCCCTGGGCAAGCGCCTTAAAACACTTTGCCCGGATTCAAGATCCCCTTCGGATCAAAAGCCTGCTTGATCCCCTTCATCACCCGGATACCGCTCTCCCCCACCAGCCTGGGCAGGTATTTCTTCTTGGCCAGGCCGACACCATGCTCGCCGGTGATGGTGCCACCCATGCCGATGGCGGCGTCGAAAATCTCCTCGAAGGCGGCGTGGGCACGCTTGATCTCGTCCTGGTCCCGCTCGTCGGTCAGACAGGTGGGGTGCAGGTTGCCGTCGCCGGCATGGCCGAAGGTGCCGATGGTGACGTTGTATTTGGCCGCGGCCGCCTGGATGACCTGAAGCATCGGGGCGATGCAGCTGCGCGGCACGGTGGCATCCTCCAGGATGGTGGTCGGCTTAAGCCTCGCCAGGGCAGAGAGGGCCGTACGGCGGGCGGTGGCCAACTTGAGCGCCTCATCGGCATCCTTGGCGGTCTGGAAAAAGGAGCTGCGGTGCTTCTGGCAGATCTCCGCCACGGCGGCGGCCTCTTCGGCAATCACCGCCGGATGGCCATCCACCTCGATGAGCAGCACCGCATCCACATCCAGCGGCAGGCCGACATGGGCGTAATCCTCGACGCACTTGATGGTCACCCGGTCGAGGAACTCCAGGGTGGCCGGAATCACCTTGGCGGCGATGATGGCGGAGACCGCCAGGGCCGCATCCTGCAGGGCCGGAAAATGGGCCAGCATGGTGATCTTCCCTTGCGGCTTGGGAATCAGCTTGACGGTAATGCCGGTGAAGAACCCCAGGGTCCCCTCGGAGGAGACCAGCAGGGGGTTCAGGCTGTAGCCGGCCACATCTTTGACCACCTTGCCGCCGGTCCTGAGCAGGTCGCCGTTGGCCAGCACCGTCTCCAGCCCCATGACGTAGTCGGCGGTCACCCCGTATTTCAGGCCGCGCAGGCCGCCGGAGTTCTCGGCCACATTGCCACCCATGGTGGAGATGTTCATGCTCCCCGGATCGGGCGGATAGAACAGCCCGCGGGCCTCCACCTCCCGATGGAGGGTGCTGGTAATCAGCCCCGGCTCCACCGTGGCGGTCAGGTTCTCCTCGTCGATCTCCACCAGCCGGTTCAGCCTGCTGGTCTGAACCACCACCCCCCCTTTGGAGAGGGAGCCGCCGGACAGGTTGGTGCCCGAGCCCCGCGGAGTAACGTTGACCCCGGCGCCATGGCAGAGGGCCATGATCTGGGCCACCTCCCCGGCGGAACCGGGCAGAAGAACCACACCCGGCAGACTCTCCAGCTCGGGCGTCGAGTCGTAGCCGTAGACCGCCAGCGATTCCCGGGCAGCCAGGGTGTACTGCTCGCCGACAATGTTTTTCAGTTCGTTGATGAATGACTGTTCCATAAAGGGCCTCTTGTTTGTTGCTCTGTCTCAGCTTCTGCTTTTACCGGAAACGCGCAATTTTTCGTCCTGGCAAGGCTGTCGAGGGGCTGTGCGGAGGCGTAGCAGCGCTACGCCGCACAAACAGCCCCGAAGACTTACGCCGCCAGGGCGGAAAAGTGACGTTTCCTACTCATGGTATCATCCATTGTAGGAAGTACGCCTGGACATACACAATTATACCAACAATCACCGTCAGGAAAATCGAATGCTTCAAAGTAAAGCGGAACAGGCTCCCCTCTTCACCCACCATGCCGCAGGCCGCAGTGGCCACTGCCAGAGATTGGGGGGAGATCATCTTGCCCATGACACCGCCGCTGGTATTAGCAGCGCCGGTGAGGATCGGGTTAAGCCCGAGCTGCTCGGCAGTAGCCTTCTGCAGGCCGCCGAAAAGGACGTTCGAAGAGGTATCAGAACCGGTGAGGAAAACTCCCAGCCAGCCGAGGAACGGGGCGATCAGCGGGAACCAGTGGCCGGTTTTGGTAAAGACCAGGCCGAGACAGTTGGTCATGCCCGAGGTGTTCATCACGTAGGCCAGGCCGAGCACCGAAGCCACGGTCAGGGCCGGGAAGCGCATATCTACCAGGGTCTTGCCGGCGATTTTAAAGACATCGCCGAAACCGACACCGCAGAGCAGCGCGGAAAGGAAGGCGGCAATGAGGATGGCGGTACCGGCGGCTGACATGAAGTTGAAGTTATACTTGGCCGGCAGTTTGATGGGGAGCTGGTCAGCCAGCGCCTTGGTAAGCGGCTTGAACTGGTCCTTGGCCACCAGCTTGTTCTTCTCCAGATCGTCTTTCACCAGTTTCTGCAGATCGGCGCCCTGCTTGGCAATAGCATTGAAAGCGGCGTTACGCTCTTCGGTCCGCACGGCGCCTTTACCGGCCAGCCCCTGCTCCACCGGCTTGAGCTTTTCCTCCAACCCTTTCAACCCGCCGAGCGCGGCAATGGCGGTCGCCAGTTTCGGCTCGGTGGCCGGCAGTGCGGCCAGCAGTTTGTCTGCCTCCGCTGTTACCGCATCAATCTTCTTCAGGCCATCTTCAGGCTTGGAGACCTTCTTGACGATCATGTTGTCCAGACCGGCCACGGTGATCACCACCTTGCTCTTGTCCAGCTCGGCCTTGATGGATGGGATCCCCCAGAGGAGCACCATGATGGTCAGCGCCAGGTAGGGGGACCAGGCACGGAAGACTTCAGCGATGGAGTAGTGGTGCTGCTGCTTGTCGCCAGCGTGGTTCTCGTGGTCAAACACGTAGTTTTCCTTCGGCTGCCAGAACTGCAGCAGGATAACCAGGGCAGCCATGGCAGCCAGGGAGGAGATGATGTCCGGGAGGTAGGGACCGAGATAGCTGGCCGTGGCCCACTGGCCGACGGCAAAGGTGACCCCGCAGACGATGATGGCCGGCAGGACTTCGATGGTTTTTTTCCAGCCGACCATGATCAGAATGACGTAAAATGGAATAAAGACCGAGATGAACGGCAGCTGACGGCCGACCATGGTGGAGAGCTTCATCATGCCGTCATCGCCGTAGCCCATGACGCCGGCCAGGGCCACCACCGGAATGCCGATGGCGCCAAAGGCGACCGGAGCGGTGTTGGCGATCAGGCAGACGCCGGCGGCGTAGAGCGGCCTGAAACCAAGGCCAACCAGGGTTGCGCCGGCAATGGCCACTGGAGTGCCGAAACCGGCCGCCCCCTCGATAAAGGCGCCGAAGCAGAAGGCGATCAGGAGCGCCTGGATACGGCGATCACCGGTGACGCCGGCCAGGGAGGCGCGGATGATCTCGAACTGCCCCCCCTTGACGGTGATATTGTAGAGGAACAGGGTGGTAATGACGATGTAAAACACCGGGAAGAGGCCAAAGGCAGCCCCCTGCATGAAGGCGAGGCCGGCCAGCTTGGCAGGCATCCCCCAGACGGCAATGGCGATACCGATGGCCGAGGCAACGGCCAGCGGACCGGCCTTGTGGGCTTTCATCTTCAGTACGGCGAGACAGACGAAGATAACCACCAGGGGGATGACTGCAATCAGGGCTGACATGCCGAGACTACCTGCAACCGGGGTGTAACTCTGAATCCATGGCATAACTGTTTTCTCCTTTCAAAATGGTTTGTGTATCTGGTGCCGTAAAACAACCTGATCCGGGGCTGAAAATCTGCTCGTTTCTGCTCAGTCGCAAAAACAGAATGTAGTTTTGTTTATTTGTCTTACCAATTATTCTTTTTTGGAAATCCTGTCAACAATTATTTTATTGCTCGGATAAAATCCTTATTGACAAGCAAGTTACGCTTCGGTAACCTGACACAAAAGCTGGTTTTACAAATTCGATTTTAGCAGTCTTGGCAGCTTTACTTACCACTTGACCATTACGAAAGCTGGTACGACAATAAAACGTTTTTCCGTAACAGTATTGTGGACAGGGCTGGCAGCAACAGCGGAAGGAGGCAATTATATGTATGAACAGTTCAAGACCAGGGCAGAGGCGGTCAGCGCCGAAGTACATCGCTTCGGGGCCAAACCGGCAGCGCTCAACTTCATCCTCGACTTCCTGAAAGCCGAAGGGGTGGCAGACGCTCCCCAGGCATACGCCCTCTGGGCCGATTGCCCATTTCTGGACGGCCTCGACCTGCCGTCCCAGCGGGAACTGCCGGGGCTGAAATTCCAGGTAACCCGCGAGCTGGCCGCCATGGCAAAGTTCGGCATCAGCCAGGCCGGCTGGGCGCTGGCCGACACCGGCACCCTGGTGCAGGACTCGACCGCGGTAGAGGGGCGGCTGGTGTCCACCCTGACGGAAATCCATATCGCCCTGCTCCCTACCAATACCATTCTGCCCGACATGCCGACCCTTCTTACCCTTGTCCATCCGGACCAGAGCAGCTACATTGCCATGATTACCGGCCCGAGCCGGACGGCGGACATCGAGCGGGTGCTGACCATAGGCGTCCATGGGCCGTCACGGCTGATTATCGTCTGCGTCGACGAACTGGGAGGAGCCAACTGATGACAACCGAATTCAAGGAGTCCATCCACCAGGCGGTGAACAACGCCAACCTGACCGGCGCGCTGGGGAAATTTTCCGAGGCCTACAAGGTCAACCGGGCCAAGGCTTACGAAGGGATTGATTTCGAGGAACTGCGCGGGCGGATCGCCGAGCTGAAATCCTCGGCCGCGGCCCACCTGGATGAGCTGTCACTGGAGTTTGCCCGCAATGCCGAGGCCCGCGGCGCCAAGGTCTTCCGGAGCAGCAACCCGGCCGAAATCAGGGAATATATCCTCAAGGTCGCCCGGGACAACGGCGTCAAGACCGTGGTCAAGTCCAAGTCCATGGCCACCGAGGAGATCCACCTCAACCCGTTCCTGGAAAAGGCCGGCATCACCGTGGGCGAAACCGATCTGGGTGAGTGGATTATCCAGCTGGCCGGCCAGACCCCGTCCCACATGGTCATGCCCGCCATTCACATGACCAAGGAGGAGGTCTCCGACCTGTTCAGCAAAGAGGTCAACGAGCGGCTCACGGCCGACATCCCCCGGCTGGTGAAGGTGGCCCGGGAGCAACTGCGCCCGATGTTCCTTGAGGCCGACATGGGAATCTCCGGCGGCAACATCGCCTGCGCCGAGACCGGCAGCATCGTCCTGATGACCAACGAGGGGAATGCCCGGCTGGTCACCACCCTCCCCAAAATCCACATCGCCCTGGTGGGAATCGAGAAGCTGGTGGAACATTACCGCGACATCGCCCCGATCCTCAAGGCGCTGCCGCGCAGCGCCACGGCCCAGCTCCTGACCAGCTACGTCTCCATCATCAGCGGCCCCACACCCAATCCGGACGGCTCCCTGAAGGAGCTGCACATCATCCTCATGGACAACCGCCGCAGTGAGATGGCGGCCGACCCGAAATTCAAGCAGGCGCTGCAGTGCATCCGCTGCGCCTCCTGCCTCAACGTCTGTCCTGTGTTCCGCCTGGTAGGGGGGCATGTCTTCGGCAAGGTCTATACCGGCGGCATCGGCACCATCCTGACCGCCTGGTTCGACGAGCTGAAAAAGTCGGAGGATATCCAGGGGCTCTGCATCCAGTGCGGCAACTGCAAGGAGGTCTGCCCCGGCAAGATCGACATCCCGGAGCTGATCATGGAGATCCGCCGCCGGCTGGTGAAGGACCAGGGGCTGCCGCTGCTGCAGAAGGCCATTTATTCGGTAGTCAACAACCGCAAACTGTTCCATGGCATGCTGCGGGCCGCCTCCCTGGCCGGCAAGCCGCTGGCGTCCGGCGGGCTCATCCGCCACCTGCCGCTGTTCCTGGCCGACCTGACCAACGGCCGCAGCCTGCCGGCTATTGCCTCCAGGCCTTTCCGCGACCGGTTCAGGGAGATCAGCCAGCCGAAGCTGCAGGAAAAGGCGGTCTTCTACGCCGGCTGCCTCATCGATTTTGCCTATCCGGAGCAGGGGGAGGCGCTGGTGAAGATCCTCAACAAGGCCGGCATCGAGGTGGTCTTCCCCGAGGAGCAGACCTGCTGCGGCGCCCCGGCCCGCTACAACGGCGCCTACGAGGTTGCCGCCGGCAATGCCGTTGACAACATCAAGGCGCTCCTGAGTGTGGACGCCGCCTATGTGGTGTCGGCCTGCCCCACCTGCACCGTGGCGTTGGCCCATGAATTCATCAGCACCTTCGAGAGCCTGGGGCAGGATGAATGGCTCCCCAAAGCCAGGGAACTGGCCGCCAAGACCGTGGATTTTTCCACCCTGGTGAAAAAGCTGGTGGACGCAGGCAGGCTAACCCTGAAGGAGGGGGCGCAGCTGGGGGCGATCACCTACCATGCCTCCTGCCACCTGAAGCGGACCCTGAAGGTAGCGGCCGAACCGCGGGAACTGCTGCAGAAAGCGGGCTACCAGCTGAAGGAGATGTTCGAATGCGACAGCTGCTGCGGCATGGGGGGCTCATACTCCATCAAGCTGCCGGAGATCTCCGGGCCGATCCTGCAGCGCAAGCTGCACAACATCAAGGAGAGCGGCGCAGCGACCGTCGTCATGGACTGCCCCGGCTGCGTCATGCAGATCAGGGGTGGCATGGACCAGGACGGCGCAACAATCCGGGTGCGCCACACCGTGGAACTGCTGGCCGACAGGCTGGCAGACTAGCAGCAGTTCTGCACCTGTATACGCCGTGGCAAAATTGCGTTCTAATGAATCTTGACAGTTTCACTGTTAATATGCTATGGGTTTTAATATCAGTAAAAAGCAGCCACGAATAAGGCTGTTAAAAAACCTTTGTTTTTTATTTTAGCTAAACTTATCAGGGGTTGAGATGAAAAATTCAAAAATGACCCTCTCCGCGGAAACGATGAATCTGGATTTCGTCAAGAAAGTGGAGAAGCTGTCTGACAGCTCGGTGCGGCGCTGCTTCCAGTGCGGCAAATGCTCGGCCGGCTGCCCGATGCGCACCTTCATGGAACACCCACCGAACCGGATCGTCCGCCTGCTGCAGCTGGGGCAGTACGAACGGGTCCTGGCGGGCCGCTCCATCTGGTACTGCGCCTCCTGCGAAACCTGCTCCACCCGCTGCCCCAACAAGGTTGACCTGGCCGCCATCATGGATGCCCTGCGCAAATGTTCCTGGGATGCCCAGGGACACTCGAAAGAATCGCTGGTGCAGCTGGCCAACCGCCTTTTCCTGGACAACATCCGCACCTACGGCCGCCAGTACGAAATGCGCCTGGCAGCAGCCTTCAACCTGCACAGCGGCAAGCTGCTGAAAGACTTCATGCTCGGCCCGAAACTGCTCACCAAAGGGAAGCTGAAGATGTTCCACCAGAAGAACAAGAACCTGGCGGAGATCGAGAAGATCTTCCGCCGGATTGAAGAGCTGCGCAAAAAGGGCGAAGCACCATAAATAGCGTCAGACCTGTCGAACTAGTCTGACCTGTCCGACTATTTGGAGAAACCATAGTGCCAACAAAGAATGTTTTGAATTACTCCTACTACCCCGGCTGCTCCTTGCACGCCTCGGCCAAGGAGTACGATGAATCTACCCAGGAGCTGTTCAAGATCCTGCGCATCGGCCTGCAGGAAGTACCTGACTGGCTCTGCTGCGGCGCCACCCCGGCCCACAACGTGGACGAACTGCTCTCCCTCTCCCTCTGCGCCAAGAACCTGGAACTGGCCGACGGAGTGCAGGGCGACCTGGCCGTGGCCTGCGCTGCCTGCTTTTCCAGGCTGAAAACCGCCCAGCACAAGCTGGAGGAGAATCCCGAAAAGCGCAAGCAGGTGGAATACGCCCTTGACGCCCCCCTGGCCATGGACAAACCGGTCAAGCACCTCCTGGAGATCCTGGCAAAGGACTACGGCCTGGAGCAGCTGGGCGCAGCCATGCGCAAGTCCCTCTCCGGCCTGAAGGTTGCCTGCTACTACGGCTGCCTGCTCACCCGGCCGGCGGAAGTGCCCCAGCTGGACTGCGCCGAAGCGCCGACCATCATGGAGCGGGTCATCGAAGCCATGGGGGCGGAAACGGTCAAGTGGAGCCACCGCCTGGAATGCTGCGGCGCCAACTTCACCCTCTCCCGGCCCGGCGTCGTGCTGCAGCTCTCCAATGAAATCCTGGCCTCGGCCCAGCGTGCCGGCGCCGACTGCATCATGGTCGCCTGCCCCTTGTGCCACGCCAACCTGGACATACGCCAGAAGGATATCGAAGCGGCCAGCGGCACCCGCTACAACCTGCCGGTCCTCTACATGACCCAGCTGCTGGCACTTGGCGCCGGGGTATCGGCCAAGAAACTCGGCTTCGACAGCATGATGGTCAGTCCGCTGCCGCTATTGAAGGAAAAGGGGCTCGTTTAAATGTCAAGAATAGGTGTCTTTGTCTGCCACTGTGGCGAAAACATATCGAGAACCGTAGATGTGGAAGCTGTCGCCGAAGCTGCCCGGAAGATCTCCGGCGTGGCCTATGCCTGCGACTACAAGTACATGTGCTCCGACCCGGGGCAGAACCTGCTGAAGAACGCGGTCTCTGAGCAGAAGCTGGACGGCATCGTGGTGGCGGCCGGCTCCCCGCGGATGCATGAGAAGACCTTCCGCAAGGCTGCCCAGACCGCCGGTCTGAACCCCTACCTGTGCGAAATGGCCAACATCCGCGAGCACTGCT
>VEOV01000100.1 GCA_012026855.1 Geobacter sp. | reverse complement strand
GTGGGGCGCAACGATCCGTGCTCCTGCGGCAGCGGCAACAAATACAAGAAGTGCTGCGGCAAGTAATGCCAGTTCCAAACGGGCCGGCGGCAGTTGCCTGCTGCCGGCTCATTTCACCAGCTTCAGCTTCTGCTTCCATCTGAGAATAAACCCTTTCTTCAGGCCACTGTCACTGAATCTGCTAACTTCGGGACCGGTGCCGACCATCTTCAACGCAACCCCTGACGGCAGCTCCCCGCCTGACTTTTTCATTGCACCGCCGCTGACAGTTTTGTCCACCGGGTAGAGGTCACCACTCTCGCTAAGAATCTGCTGCGCCTTGACAGAGAGGATGAAGTCGATCCAGAGCCGCGCAGCAACCGGATTGGTAGCCACCCTGGTGATCAGGGCGCTCTGCGGCAGTGCCAGGGTGTAGTCACTGGTGTACAGCCAGCCGACAGTGTCATCAACCGCGCCCCTTTTTAAGACCGCCGCAAGGGGAACATTGTAGCCGGCAAAAACCTCCCCGCTGGCAATTCGCTCCAGCAGCGTACCATAGTCCGGATAGATCTTCAGACCGGCAGTACCGAATCTGGTCACCATCCCCCAGAAGTCCGGCGTATGGGCAAGGTCCTGGGTCAACAGCAACAGCGCCTGCACGCTTTTCTCAGGATCACAGACGGCCAGCTTGCCGCGCCACTCCGGTTTTTCAAGCATTTTCAACAGCTGTTTTCTGGTTAGCGGCAGCTCTTTTACGTTCACCAGTTTCCGGTTATAGGCAAAAACCACCGGTTCGAAACCAGTGGCAAAGGCGGTGTCGGCCAGCATGGCCTGAGACAATAAGCCACTGTGCGGTTCAGGCCGATAGCTCTGGGCATAGCCATCCCTCACCAGAGCAGCCTGCAGGGCAATGTCACTGTTCCAGAGGATATCAGCCGAAACTTTTCTGGCTGCCAGATCACCCAGGTGGCGGCTGAACACCTCCGCAGACGTCAAAGTGATGAAATCGACCTTGATCTCAGGATGGAGACTATTAAACTCCTGCACCAGCGTCTGGGCGGTTTTCTGCTCCAGCGTGCCGTAGATATAGAGATTCTTCCCCTTGGCCGGCGCCTTGGCAGCAGTTCCCCCCTGAGCGGCAAACAGGCCTGCGGGGAAAAGCAGCAGAGCGACGAACAACAAGACTAGCGGAGACATTCTTTTCATTGGTAGCGCAGCACCTTTCCCGAAAGTAAAAACCGGGTGATTTCGCAAAAGTGTTATTGCCGGTCTGATCGGCTAGGGATCAGCTTTTTTTCCTGATGTATATGACCCTGCCATCCTTGCTGAGGGTGTCCCCGGCCAACTTCAGAGAGAGCTTGTTGGGGTTGGGGGAATCCACCTCCTCGATGGTCAGTTCGTTGTCAGCGGAAAGGGACCACTTACATTTCATTTTCTGCTCCAACTGGACATCGCTGGGGAATTCCATGCCCCGTTTCTTGTATATCTTGACATTGTTGGCCGTTATCACCCCGGTTTTATCCTTGAGCAGCTC
>VEOV01000156.1 GCA_012026855.1 Geobacter sp. | reverse complement strand
GTTATCGGGAGCCTGCTGGACTGGCAGAAACAGCGGCGTCTGGATCAGCTTGCCCCGACCCATCTGGTTGTCCCGTCAGGCTCCCGGATTGCAATCGATTATGCTGCCGGCGAAGTGCCGGTGGCGGCAGTCAAGCTGCAGGAGCTCTTCGGCGAAGTCACGCCCCCGACAGTCGCCGCCGGGCGGGTCAAGCTGCTTGTCCATCTGCTCTCTCCGGCCGGAAGACCGATTCAGGTCACCAGCGACCTGGCCGGCTTCTGGAAGAACGGCTACCCAGAAGTTAAAAAAGAGCTCAAGGGGCGCTATCCAAAACACCCCTGGCCCGATGACCCGCTGACCGCCATGCCAACGCGCTTCACCAAGAAGCGAAGCGGTCAGGCCTGAGCCGCAACCGCTCCAACCCGGCAGTCATCATAAAAATGCGGTGTCTGCCGTAAAAAGTAGTTGACTGGACCTCAGTTTTATTGTATTTACTTCAAGCTTACTTTGGGGCTGTAGCTCAGTTGGGAGAGCGCTTGACTGGCAGTCAAGAGGTCGACAGTTCGATCCTGTTCAGCTCCACCAAAAAAATCAAGGACTTAGGCTTTGTTGCTTAAGTCCTTTTTCTTTAGCGAGGCGTTATGCAGCTTCCCTCAATCGATCCTGTTTTCCTTCGTCTCGGCCCTCTGGAGTTTCGCTGGTACGGGCTGATGTATATCTTCGGCTTTACGGCGGCATATTTCATCATCAAAACCAGGGCCGCCCGCAAAGGGGTGCTGCTCTCTGCCGAACTGCTTTCGGATATCGTCTTCACCATTGCCATGGGCATTGTGCTTGGCGGCCGCATCGGTTACATCCTTTTCTACAACCTGGCCTGGTATCTGGCCAATCCTTTGAAGGTTTTTGCCGTCTGGGAAGGTGGTATGTCCTTCCATGGCGGCATGATCGGCGGTGTACTGGCTGCTGTCTGGATCTTCAGGAAACATTCCCTCGGCATCCGGCAGATGGCTGATGTCATCGCCCCATCGATCCCGGTCGGGCTCTTCCTCGGCCGGATCGGTAATTTCATCAATGGTGAACTGTACGGCAGGGTGACAGACCACCCATGGGGAGTAGTCTTTCCGGGAGGCGGGCTGCTGCCGCGCCATCCGTCGCAGCTTTACGAAGCCTTTCTGGAGGGGGTTGTCCTCTTCCTGACCACGCTGGCAGTTGGGCGCACCAAGGCACCGCAAGGGACGGTTTTCTGGACAGTCATTGCCGGTTACGGGCTATGCAGATTCATTGTGGAATTTTTCAGGGAACCTGATCAACAGATCGGTTATTTGTGGATGGGGGCTACCATGGGACAGCTGCTGAGCCTGCCGATGCTGCTGCTCGGGGTGGCGATGATTGTCAGGGGGTGCGTAGCAGGACGAAAGTCTACCGGAGCCGCTTGATCATTTCCAGAATATTGCCGCTTTTTTTCCTCTCGTAGGTCACCGAATCCATCAACGACTTGATAAGGAATATGCCTCTGCCGCAATCTTCGAGTTTTTCAAAATCAGGTGGTGGAATGCCGTTGATATCAAACCCCTGACCGCAGTCATAGATTCTGATGAACAGGCTGATTTCCTGAATATTGATGCTGATATGCACCGAATCGTCCCGGTCATCGGGATTGCCGTATTTAATGGCATTTGTCATGGCTTCTGTCAGGACAAGGTTCAGCTGGTAGGCAAGGGTCTCCCTGTCACCGGAAAATCTGTCGATCTCGTGGGCAATATCTTCCCCGATTCTGCCAATAAGGCTCAGATAACGAGTTTCATTGGGAACCTTGATCTCAAGTTCAATACCTCTTTGCTGCATACCCGCCACTCCTTTGTCCCAGTCCTAGCCGAGCGCTTCAGCAACCGTCGGGAAAATCTCGAAAACCCTGTGCAGCCGTGTCAGTTCGAACATGGATTTTACCTGGGGCTGCAGTGAAGAGAGTTTAAGGGTCCCCTGGTTTGCGGTTGCATTCTTGAAGCCTGAAACCAGCGCTCCGAGGCCAGAGCTGTCGATGAAACGCACATTTATCAGGTTGATCAGCAAGTCCTTGTTTCCCTCCTCAAATATTCTCTGAACTTCACTTTTGAGGTTTGAAGAGTTATGGGCATCCAGACGCTCTTCATTCAGGTTGATAACAATCGTGTTACCGATCTTTTCAGTTGTGAGATTCATAGCGCCACCTTTTCATGAAATGATTACTCTTACAGCAATTATAGCAGACAGCACCGATAATGCCAGTGGGATGAGGCTAGTCCTCCTGTTCTGTCTGCTCAACCCTCATCAGAACAATGGAGATGTCGTCCGTTATTTCAGTTGTGGCACTGAAATTGATCACTTCCCGGTAAATGGTATCGATGATGATCTGCAGCGGCTCCTCATGGAGATCGATGAGCAGGGCTTCCAGCCGGTCAGTGCCGAACATTTCGCCGTCGGCACGCATCGTCTCGGTGACGCCGTCGGTGTAGAGCAGCAGGATGTCACCCGGATCGAGGAGGATTGATTTCTCTTCAAACGCCACAGTTTCGGTAATGCCCAGGATGATCCCCTCTGTGTCCAGCTGTTGACAGCTCTGTTCAGAGTTTCTGAAGAGGAGCGGGTGATTATGGCCGGCATTGGCAAATGTGAGCCATTGGGTTACGGTGTCATACTTCACATAGAACATCGAGATGAACAGTTCTGCCCTGCTCAGGTCTTCGATCAGCAGTGAGTTGAGGGTGGTCAGCAGCGCCGCCGGACTCGTCTTGGTATTGATCTGGGCCCGCAGGACGGAGCGGGCTTCAACCATGATCAGTGCTGCACCGACATTGTGTCCGGAAACATCACCGATTACAGAGTCGATGATTCTCTCGTCCCGGACAAAAAAGTCATAATAGTCACCACCGACATGATCTGCCGAAACAGACATGGAGGCGATCTGTACCCCCTGGATGTTGGGCGGGTTTTCGGGCAGCAGAGAGAGCTGGATCTGCTTGGCAATTTCCATCTCATGGGTAACAGCGGCATTCTTCAGCAGCGCAGCCTCTTTTTTGCGGGTTTCGTTCTCCCTGGCTTCACGTTCCTCTACCAGTTTGACTGCCAGCGCCAGTTGTCCGGCCAGACTTGACAAAAGGTTCAGCAGCTCTTCAGTAAACAGGCCGACAATCTCTGTTGAGAAGACCGCCAGCACC
>VEOV01000037.1 GCA_012026855.1 Geobacter sp. | reverse complement strand
GGCATGCACCTCCACCCCGGGCGAATTATTGGAAAACGGGGTAACGCGCATGTCGTAAATGCCGAGGGAGGTTGCTCCGACCAGAACAATTTTCCCTTTCAGTTCGGCAGCGCCAACCCTGCCGGCAATAACGTCGCTGAACGAATAGCGCGCATAGATGCCCGGTTTGCCGATGTAGTTGATGAAATGGTAATACTCACTGTCAGTCGGGATTTTACGGTCACCCAGGGCGATATGAAACTTGCCCGGCTCGATGCTCTGGGCGCCGAGGAGCGCCTTGGCGGCGCTGAGTGACATGGCCGCAACCGGACCCTGCTCATCGCTGATCAGCAGGCGAATGGAACGGACCACCCCGTCGTTGTCGGGCAACAGGTTGATATGGGGGCCGGATCGGGCCGAATCGGCCAGGAGAGGGATGCTGCGCGTCAAATTGGCAACTGAGCCGTCCTTGTTGAACTCGAAGCCCACGGCAAGGGAGGTAATACCGGAACGCTTGAGAGCGTCGGCAAACGCCTGATCAGCGGCCTTGCTCTCCGGCTCGGGGAAGAAGGCATCCAGATAGATCGCCTTTGCTCCTGCGACAGTAGCTCTGTCAACGAACTCGGCAAACCGGGTGCGCGTCCAGGGAAAACGCCCCAGCTCCTTCAGGCTTTTGTCGTCAATGGCGACTATGACAATGTTGTCATTGGGAGGTAGCGAACCACGCAGCTGGTAGCGAAAGTCGTAACTTTTGGCTTCGAAATTGTCGAACAGGGAATTATTGGTGTAGTAAAGAAAACCGCAAATCAGGGTGATGAGGAAGGTGAGCGCCAGGATAACGAGTTTCTGCCGTTTCATGATAGGCTCCGTCGCTGGAGAGGAAAAGATGCAAGACACTTTAATTGAAGAAAAGGCAAATGTAAATCAGCTAATAAATCCCGCCAGGGGCTACAGCTAAAGCACAAATGCGGCCGGCGGCAGCCCGGCAGTGGGTCAGTTTTTCTTCCCCAGAGAGCTCAACGGCGCGAGATCAACCGCACCAGCGCGACGCTTCACCACCTTTTTGACACTCCCGGCAGCAAACTGTTCCACCAGCTCCGGAAACTCGATTTTTAGCAGCTGGCGCACGCCGTCAAAATCAATGGTCAGATGGTCATCATGGTGAATGCCACCCCGGCCGACCAGAAAATGATGCAGCTGCCCGTCTGATTTCCGCAGGAACTCGATCATGTCCAGCACGAACATTTTGCCCGTTGGGAACCTGCCGGCAAAGAGCGTCTGCAGATCGTCGGTTTTTACCTGCCTGGCGGCAAGGTGACGGATCCATTTCTGGCAATCGCAGCTGGACGACACTTCCAGGTCACTGCTGGTGATTTTGAATCTGATTCTTATATTCGCCATGGAACACCCCCCGGGAACTCAACTGACCGCAATGATCTCAAAAGATGCTGCCGCAGCATCGACGCAGGATTCGATTTCGTCACCGGCACGCTGCCCTAGCAGTGCCCGGCCAAGGGGCGAGGCAGGGGTAATTACCATGACCTCGACACCCCCGTCGCTGACCTTCATGCCGCCGGCCTGAGGCCCGAGAAACAGTTGCCGCCGGTTGCCGACCTCATCCTCCAGTGTCACCAGGGCGGTGAGGCGAATCGGCGTCGTCGCATCGAACTCCTGCAGCGTCAGTTTACGATACTCTTCCAGGCTCAGGCGGATATCCCGGGCACGGTTGGCCTGCCCCTGGGCGACATAGGACGCCTCCAGCGCAGTGGTATCGTACTTGTTGTCCGGCTGGCACTCTTCATGGGTAGCTGCTGCATGGGCTGCTTTGGCAGCAGAACTGAACAGGGCCAGATCATTTTCGAGAGCAGCTATAATCTTCCCGAGCAACTGTTGTTTGGTCACGAACGGCAACATCCTTTTGCTGTTTTACAGAGGTGGCACTGTAGTCGAATCCGGAGCAATCGTCAATGCCGGCAACAGATATTTTGCGGCCGGCATTAATGTTGCCCGGTTTTTTATGGTAAGATTCACCATGACTCTGGAAGCGTTTGTCTCGGCATATGGTTACCCGGCGCTGGCTATCGGCACTATCCTCGAAGGTGGCACTGTCGGTATGGTGGCCGGCAGTCTTGCCCATGGGGGTTATCTGCAGCTGCAGTGGGTAATTGTCATTATCTTCTGCTGTGCCTTTGGCTCAGACCAGTTTTTCTTCAGGCTGGGCAAACGGAGTGGCAAGCAGCTCCTGGCAAGACACCCCAAATGGGAGCCACGGGTTGACCGGGTGCGCCGTTTCCTGGTGGCCTACCAGGTCATTGCGGTGCTCAGCTTCCGTTTCATTTACGGCATGCGCACCATCACTCCGCTGGTTATCGGCGCCAGCAATTTCAACACCCGCCGCTTCATGGTCCTCAATCTCTGCAGCACCCTGACCTGGGCAATAATCGTCGGCAGTGCCGGTTACTTTTTCGGACACCTGTTCGAAGAGCTGTTTGAGGATGTGCGCCACCACCTGGCAGCCATCGCTCTGACCGGGGTAAGCATCTCTACCCTTGCCTGGCTCTGGTACCGCTGGGCAAAGGCCCGCCTGTAGCAGGGCTGCAAATCTTTGTCACCTGTGCTATCCTGCCAGCGGTACGATTTTCAGCTGAAGAAGCCAAGGAGAGCGATGAAACTGCCCCAGCCCCTTACCCCCGGAAGACTCCTGCAGCGCTACAAACGCTTTCTGGCCGACGTGGCCCTGGCCGACGGCAGCGTGGTAACGGCTCACTGCCCCAACTCGGGGAGCATGCTCGGCTGCGCCGCACCAGGAAGTCCGGTACTGCTCTCCCGCAGCGACAACCCGGCCCGCAAACTGGCCCATACCTGGGAACTGGTACAGGTGGACGGGTCATGGGTCGGCATCAACACCGGCCTGCCGAACAGGTTGGCCCGGGAGGGGATTGAACAGGGGGTAGTGACAGAACTGCAGGGATATGGCCGGATTCGCCAGGAGGTCTGCTACGGCGCAGAGCGGAGCAGGATCGATCTGCTGCTGGAGGAGCCGGGAAGCTGCTACGTGGAGGTCAAGAATGTTACCCTGGTGGAGGGGGATGTCGCCCGCTTCCCCGATGCGGTCACCACCAGGGGGCAGAAACATCTGCGTGAGTTGATGGCCATGGTCAGGGACGGCGCCCGGGCGGTCAACTTCTTCGTGGTGCAACATGCCGCTGCCAGGTCAGTGTCTCCGGCCGATGCCATCGATCCGGCCTACGGCGGGCTGCTGCGCCAGGCAGCCGCGGCAGGGGTGGAACTCGTCGCCTACCAGGCAACGATAACCCCGGAAGAGATCGTTCTCAGCCGCCGGCTGCCGGTTCTGCTTTAGGCTGCCACTCTCTGTTGCCGGGATTTAAGCCCTAGTCCGGCAGCCCGAGTCTTTTGCTGACCGACCTGCCGTGGGCCTCAAGCCCTTCCAGCCCGGCGATTCTGACGATGTCGCTGCCGAGCCGCTCCAGACCCGCCTTGCTGAAGTAGACGATGGACGACTTCTTGACAAAATCATCGACCGACAGCGGCGAAAAGAAGCGCGCCGTACCACCGGTGGGCAGGGTATGGTTCGGCCCGGCCAGGTAATCGCCGGCAGCTTCCGGAGTGTAGTGTCCCATGAAGATGGCACCGGCATTCTTGATCTGCGGCAGGATGGCAAACGGGTCGCTGACTGCCAGTTCCAGGTGCTCCGGCGCAATCCGGTTGGAAAAGTCGATCACCTCGGCCAGTGTCTTGGCAACGATGATGGCGCCGTAACTCTCCCACGACTTCCTGGCAATACTCTCCCTGGAAAGTTCCTTGAGCTGCTGCTCCACCTCAGCCGCCACCTGGTCGCCAAACTTGCGATCCGTAGTAATCAGGATGGATGAAGCCAGTTCGTCATGTTCTGCCTGGGAGAGCAGGTCGGCGGCAATATGGGCCGGGTTGCCGCTGCCGTCGTTGATCACCAGAATCTCGCTTGGACCGGCGATCATGTCGATGCCCACCTGGCCGAAAACCAGCTTCTTGGCAGTGGCCACATAGATATTGCCCGGTCCGGTTACCTTGTCCACCTTGGGGATGGTTGCCGTACCATAGGCCAAAGCAGCAACCGCCTGGGCGCCGCCGATCCTGAACACCCTGTCAACCCCCGAAAGACGGGCCGCTACCAGCACATGGGGATTGATCTCCCCGCCAGGCGTCGGCGCCACCATGATGACTTCCGGCACGCCGGCCACCTTGGCAGGAACAGCGTTCATGATAACACTGGACGGGTAGCTGGCCTTGCCGCCTGGGACGTAGATACCGACCCGTTGCAGCGGAGTCACCATCTGGCCGAGCATGACATCCGGCTCTTCGGTGGAGAGCCAGGTCTGTGTCTTCTGCTTTTCGTGAAACCGGCCGACCCGCTCTACGGCCAGCTTCAAGGCATCAATATCTGCCGCGCTGCAGCGGGCAAAGGCTGCGTCGATTTCATCGGCGGTAACTTCGAGAGCTGCCAGCGAGTCGGCAGCCAGCCGGTCGAACCGGTTGGTGTATTCGAGGACAGCTTCATCACCACGGCTGCGCACCGCCTCGATAATATCCAGCACCACCTGCTCCACTTCCCGGCCGGTCTCCTCACCGCGGGCCAGAATGGCGGCAAACTGCTGCCCAAAATCCTGGTCATCAAAAGCAAGAAATTTCATAACTGTTTCTCCAGCGCCTCGATGATGGCGCTAATCCGCTCATGCTTGGTCTTGAGGCTTGCCCGGTTGACCACCAGTCGGGTGGTGATCTCGGCAATGGTCTCCACTTCCACCAGGCCGTTCTGCTTCAGGGTCTCGCCGGTGGAAACCAGGTCGACAATCCGCTCCGACAATCCCACCAGGGGCGCCAGCTCGATGGAGCCGTACAGCTTGATGATCTCCACCTGGATCCCCTTGGAGGCAAAGTATTTCTCCGCCACATGGGGGTATTTAGTGGCAATGCGGATGTTGGCCCAGCGGGAAGGGTCATCTTTTTCCGCCAGCCCGGCCGGCTCGGCCACCATCATCCGGCAGTAGCCGAATTTCAGGTCAAGGGGCTCATACAGGTCCTTCTCCTGCTCCATGAGAGTGTCTTTGCCGACAATTCCCAGATCGGCGGAACCGTACTCCACGTAGGTCGGCACGTCGGTTGCCCGGACAATCATGTAGCGCATCTTCTGCGCCGGGTTCTCGAAGATCAGCTTGCGTGACTTTCCCAACAGCTCCTGGCAGTCGATACCGATCTTGCCGAACAGCTCCACCGACTCTTCCAGAATCCGCCCTTTGGGAATGGCTATGGTAATAAAATCATTCACTCTTTCACCCTGACGATATCTGCACCGAGAGCAGCTAATTTCTTTTCAATGGATTCGTAACCCCGATCCAGGTGATAGATCCGGGTGATCTCCGTCGCCCCTTCGGCAGCCAGTCCTGCCAGAATCAGCGATGCCGAAGCTCGCAGGTCTGTGGCCATGACCGGTGCGCCGGAAAGCTTCTTCACCCCTTTGACCGTGGCGCTCCTGCCATCGACGGAGATATCGGCACCGAAGCGGAGCAGCTCGGAAACATGCATGAAGCGGTTCTCGAAGATGTTTTCAGCAATGACGCTGGCTCCGTCGGCAACTGCCATAAGCGCCATGAACTGTGCCTGCATATCAGTCGGGAAGCCCGGATACGGCCGGGTCTTGATGTTGACGCTTCTGACCTTTTTCGAGCCCTTGACCCGGACCACGCCATTCTTGTTGATGATCTCCACGCCGGCATCCTGCAGCTTGAAGACCAGCGCATCCAGATGTTCCAGCTGCATGTTATGGATCCTGATGTCGCCGCCGGTAATGGCTGCGGCACACATGAAGGTACCGGCCTCGATCCGGTCAGGCATGACCCGGTAGTTGACCGGTGACAGGCTCTTCACGCCGGTTATCCTGATGGTATCTGTGCCGGCCCCTTCGATTTTTGCCCCCATCTGGATGAGCATATTGGCCAGGTCGGTAATTTCCGTCTCCCGCGCTGCATTCTCCAGGATGGTCTCCCCTTTAGCCAGGGCAGCGGGCATCATCAGATGCTCAGTACCGCCGACGGTCGGCATGTCGAAGTTGATACGCGCCCCTTTGAGCTGCTTCGCCTTAGCTTCCACGTAGCCATGTTCCAGCTTGATTTCGGCGCCCAGGGCTTTCAAACCTTTCAGGTGCTGGTCAATGGGGCGCGCGCCAATGGCACAGCCGCCTGGCAGCGATACCCGTGCCCTGCCATGCCTTGCCAGCAAAGGTCCAAGCACCAGAACCGACGCCCGCATGGTCTTGACCAGATCGTAGGTCGCTTCGACATTATTGACGTTAGTAGCGTCAATGCGCACCACGTTGCCGTTCCCCTCGATCACCGCACCCAGGGATTCAAGCACCTTGATGGTTGTATTGATATCCCGCAGAAACGGCACGTTGCTGATCTCATGCACCCCCGACGCCAGGATGGTGGCACAGAAAATGGGGAGAGATGCATTCTTGGAGCCGCTGACAGAGACCTCTCCGGAGAGTTTTTTGCCGCCTTTGATTATCAGTTTATCCACGTTTACCTCATCATTTGCACTTTTAGCTGCCGGATGCCGGGCATCAGGGCTGCTTCGTCGTAATTCTTGGTAAAATTGAGCGTCAACAGCAGATACTGTCTGAGCGCAGCGAGTTTATCTGCTGTAGCGAAATGAGCCTAGAATTACAGAAGCAGCACGTTAGACCGGCAGCAGGTAGCTGAAAGTGCAAATCAAATAATCTGCCCGCCGACGACCCGCTCGATGCCGCCCGGATCTTTGGCGGTAAAGATAGCAGAAAATCCGGCTGATGCGAACAATTCCTTGACCTGTCCATCTTGGCCGATACCAACCTCAACCAGCAGCCAGCCCCGGGGAGACAGATGCTCCGGCGCCTGAGCGACGATCTGCCGGTAAAAATTCAGGCCGTCAACGCCGCCATCCAGAGCCGTTCTCGGTTCAAAATCCCGCACCTCCGGCTCCAGCCCGGCAAGATCGGCTGTGGGGATGTACGGCGGATTGCTGACAATCAGGTCAAAACTCTCCCCCTGTACCGGCTCGAACATGGAGCCGTGGCGGAAATCGACCTGAACCCCGTTAAGCGCCGCATTCTGCGCCGCCAGTTCCAGAGCATCGGCAGCAATATCAACCGAAATCACTGCTGCTCCGGCAAGATTTTTTGCCAGGGCAATGGCCACGCAGCCGCTGCCGGAGCCGATGTCCAGCGCAGTTGCTGCCTGCGGGGCAACCCGCAACGCCTCTTGCAGCAGGGTTTCCGTGTCATGGCGTGGGATCAGGACTGCGGGAGAAACCTTGAACTCCAGCCCCATGAACTCCTGGGTCCCGAGGATATGCTGGAGCGGCTCTCTTTTGGCGCGGCGGGCGACCATCTGCCGGAAGGAGGCAAGCTCGGCATCACTGAGCGGTGTGTCGAAATTGAGGTAGAGACCGACCCGGTCAAGGGCCAGCGCCTCGCACAGGAGCCACTCAGCCTCAAGGCGGGCATTCTCGACCCCCTTGTTGGCAAGATACTCTTTAGTCCAAGTGAGGACTTTTAAAGTTGTCCAGGTTTCCGCTTTCTGTTCCAGCTTTTTCTCCACTAAACTCCCTCAGATTGAGCCTTTAACGCCTCCATCTGATAATGCTGCCGGAGTGAATCGACAATCTCGTTGATATCTCCCTGCATGATCATATCCAGCTTGTAGAGGGTCAGACCGATGCGATGGTCGGTCATCCGCCCCTGGGGAAAGTTGTAGGTCCTGATCCGCTCACTCCGGTCACCGCTCCCCACCTGGCTTTTCCGGTCGGCCGCCATCTTGCTGTTCTGCTCAATGATGATGTTGTCCAGAATGCGGGTCTTCAAGACCTTCATCGCCTTGGCGCGGTTCTTGATCTGGCTCCGCTCCTCCTGGCAGGCAACTACGGTGCCGGTCGGGATATGGGTGATCCTCACCGCCGAGTCGGTGGTGTTGACGTGCTGACCGCCGGCGCCGGAAGAGCGGTAGACGTCGATCTTCAGGTCGGCCGGGTGGATGTCGATATCCACGGCCTCTGCCTCGGCCATGATCGCCACTGTGCAGGCGCTGGTGTGAATCCGCCCCTGGGCTTCCGTCTCCGGCACCCGCTGCACCCGGTGGGTACCGGACTCGTATTTAAGCTTGGCGTAAACATCCGTCCCTTCGATGGAGGCAATAACCTCCTTGTAGCCGCCGCGCTCCGACTCGGAGGCAGAGAGCATCTCTACTTTCCAGCGGTTTTTCTCGGCAAAGCGGGAGTACATCCGGAACAGGTCGCCGGAAAAGAGCGCCGACTCGTCCCCGCCGGTACCGGCGCGGATCTCCAGAATGACGTTGCGGCTGTCGTTGGGGTCCTTGGGGAGCAGCAGCAGCTTGATCTCGCTGTCAAGCCGCTCCTGCTCTTCTTTAAGGGACGCCAGCTCCTCGGCAGCCATATCCTTCATCTCCGGATCGCCAAGCAGCTCCTGGTTCTCTTCGATCTCCTCCAGCACCTTGCGGTAGCGGCGGTAAGCCTCCACCAGCGGCAACAGGTCGGAATGCTCCCGGGAGAGCTTGCGGAACTCCGGCTGGTTGGAAATTACCGCCGGGTCGGACAAAAGCGCTTCCAGTTCCTGAAAGCGCCGTTCGAGTTCTTCAATTTTGTCTAGCATGCGTCTTTTTTCCTTTATCTTCTAAAAGGGTGTCGATTTTTCGCAAGGTCAAGGCGATGGAGGGGACCCGCGGAGACGTAGCAGCGCTACGTCGCACAAGAAGTTCCCGAACGGCAACGCCGAGATTGCGGAAAAGCGGCAGCCTAAATAACTAGGCGATCGTCCCGATAGCCGGCATTAACCGCCAGCGCCTCTTCCATGGACCTGATCGCCACCTCCAGCTGACTATCATCCGGTTCACGGGTAGTGAGCCTCTGCAGAGCCAGACCCGGTGCGATAATCATCTTTACCAGCGGTGAGTTGTCGTTCTTGGCGCTCCACTTGAGAAATTCGTAGGAGACACCGGCAATCAGAGGCAGGAAGACAATGCGTGCAGCGGCTTTCAGATAGAACGGCCAGAGTTTGGGAATGAGTGAGAAGATGACGATACTGACCACCATGACGATCAACAGGAAACTGGTGCCGCAGCGGGGATGGAGACAGCTGTACTTGCGGACATTCTCCACGGTCAGCTCTTCACCCGCCTCGAAGGCGAAGATCGATTTGTGCTCGGCGCCGTGGTACTGGAAAACCCGTTGGATATCCTTCATGCGGGAAATCAACCAGATATAGAGCAGGAAAACCGCCACCCGGATGACACCGTCAACCAGGTTGAAAACGATGTTGGAGTCGCCGATAACCGGCACAAGCAGCTTGGTAAGATAGAGCGGCATGATGAAAAAAAGCAGGATGCCGAAGCCGAAGGCAAAAGCCATGGTGCCGGCCATTGCCCAGGTGGAGAGCTCCTGTTTCTCTTCGCCGTCCTCCTCGACAATGGCTTCGTTGGCGGAAAAGTTGAGTGCCGTAACCCCCATGATCAGCGAGTGAAACAGGGCAACCGCACCCCGCACTATGGGGAGCTTGACAATCGGGTACCTTTCGGAAAGGGGGATCATCTCCTCCTTCTTGACCACTATTTCGCCGGTAGGCCGCCTGACAGCGATGGCCATCGCCCGGGGGGCACGCATCATGACCCCTTCGATGACTGCCTGGCCGCCAACATTAATTTTTTCCATAAGTTTATTTGCCTTTTGGAGTTACAGGTTGTTGAATTTCTGCCTTACGTCCTTGGCCTGACCGCAGGTCATCGCCCCTTCCGGGCAGGGACCGAGCAGGCAGCCTGGGCCGGCGGAACTGAAGATGACCGGCGCTGCCGGCTTCACTATCCGCAGCATCTCTATGGCCATGGCCCTGATCTCCCACTGGGCACGCTCACAGCAGCGGAGTTCAAAGAAATGCAGCAGCTCTCTGGCATTCATGGTGACAATTATCTTGGTTTCGGCAGCATTGGGGAGGACAAAACGGGCATCTTCTGCCGGCACACCATCATCGACCAGTTCACGATACGCCTTGGCAGCAGCCTTGATTGCCCGGTCAAAGGCTTTGAGCCGCTTGCCTGAAGCAGAGACACTTTCGGGAATCACCAGGGGGAACTCGTCACCTTTGAAAGTTACATAACGCTGGGACTGCTGCGAATATGATGCCAGACGATGCCTGACAAGCTGATGGGAACAGGCCCTGGATATCCCCTCGATCCCGAAAGTAAAGGAGACATGCTCCAGCACGGACTGGTGCCCCAGCGACAGTATTTTGGCCAGGAATTCAGTAACATCCGCACTGGAGAGCTTGTCATGCAGCTCACCTATTGCTGAAGACGAGTAACAGAGCTTGGCTGCTAGGGCGACGGTACGTTCCGGTTCCGGAGTATGCTGAAGCAGGGTAACTTTCATGGCAGTTTATCCTGAAATTATGGACTGGCGGCGAAGCCGTATAAACGCAAAAAGGGGATTTTTGTCCGTGACAAAATCCCCCCCTGGCAAGCCATCTGAAACAATCTTACATTCCGTAACGTTTCTTGAATCTCTCAACACGACCGGCTGTATCGATAAGCTTCTGCTTGCCGGTGAAGAACGGGTGGCAGGCAGAGCAGATTTCAGTGTTAATCTCCGGCTTGGTTGAGCGGGTTTCAAATTGATTGCCGCAAAGACACTTTACGGTGATATTAACGTATTTGGGGTGGATTCCTTCTTTCATCTCTTGCTTCCTCCTATTTTTACTGGCACTTTGCCACTTTATCCCGGCTGGAAAGTATAAAACCTAGCATTTACGAATATTTTTTACAAGCAATTTTTCCGACTGCCTGATCTATGCTGCTTGAAATGGACTATTTTTCGTCCTGGCAAGGCTGTCGAGGGATTGCGCGGAGGCGTAGCAGTGCTACGCCGCACAAGCGATCATGAAGACTTACGCCGCCAGGGCGGAAAAGAGAACATTTCTCCCTATTTGCTCATGGCGTCCAGGAACGCCTGGTTACTCTTGGTCTCCGACAGCTTGTCCAGCAGGAATTCCATGCTGTCCACCACATTCATCGGGTGCAGCACCTTGCGGAGAATCCAGATCCGGTTGAGGGAGCTTTTCTCGACCAGCAGTTCCTCTTTGCGGGTGCCGGACTTGTTTATATCGATGGCCGGGAAGGTCCGCTTCTCAACCAGCTTACGGTCAAGATGCAGCTCCATGTTGCCGGTCCCTTTGAACTCTTCGAAAATAACCTCGTCCATTTTGCTGCCGGTATCAATGAGGGCAGTGGCGATAATGGTCAGCGAGCCACCCTCTTCGATATTGCGGGCCGCACCGAAGAAACGCTTCGG
>VEOV01000356.1 GCA_012026855.1 Geobacter sp. | reverse complement strand
CTGTTGTAGGTGGTGTTGTAGAAGGCGATCCGCTTCTCCGGCGCCAGCCCCGTGGCCAGGAGCTGCCGGGCACCGCGCCGGATGATCCCCAGCTTGGCGTGGAGGTCCTCCCGGCTCCGGACCGACCAGACTCCCAGGTAAATCGGGCTCTGCAGGTTGCGCACGTCCCCCACCAGCTCCCCCCGGAGCAGCTCGTCGCGCGGTTTCCCCAGGTACGGGACAAAATCCAGATGTTCGGCCAGCTTCCGGTCGGTGGCGAAGAACCGGCCGGTCTCCGGGTCGAGGGTGAAGATCATGGTGCGGTCGAGGGCCTGGCCGTAGCTCTGGAAGAGCACGTCCTTGTAGGCGTCAAACGGCAGCTGCTCCCGCAGCCAGGTCTCATTGCGGCTGATCCGCCGGCAGATGCCCAGGAGCCACGAGCCGATGGAGTGGTCGTCCAGGCGGCAGCCGCGCACGCTCTCCTTGAGGGTGTCGAAGGACCGGCCGCCGTAGCGGTAGAGCAACACGCTCTGGAAGATGTCGCGCACGTTGTTGTAGCGGCTGAAGTGGTAGATCAGGTCGTAGCTGAACAGCTCCATCTTCCGCAGCTGCCAGATGAAGGCGGCGATCTCTGTGTGGGGGCTGGCAGCGGTGATGGCGATCTTCTGGGTGGACTTGATGAAGCGGACGTAGCGGGTCCCCAGGTCGGTGTGGAGGGCGTTCTCCCGGGTGACGCTCCGCCCCAGGGTGATGGTCCAGCGGGTGAACCGGCCCGGTTCGCTCTCCACCCGGATATTTTCCGCTCCGAAGGCGGCATAGATCTGGCGGGTGCCGAGCCCTTCCCCCTCGTGGGGTCCCTTGGTGGTATGGCCGACGAAGAGCGGCACACGGTCCGGCCCCGGGCGGAGTTTGTCGGCCGGGATGCCGGCGCCGTTGTCGCTGATTGCCAGGGTGATCTGGTCGTTGTGCTGGGCCAGCTCAAATTCGATCCGGCCGGGGCGGCCCGCCTCCCGGATGGCGTCCAGGGCGTTGGCGACGATGTTGATCAGGGCGCGGCTGACCGTGACGTAGCTGCCGTTGACCGGTTCGATGCGGCCGGTCATGGTCAGCTGCACCCGGCAGGCGCTGTCCACTGCCTCGATGTAGGGGATGACCCGCTCGGTGAGAATCTCCTTGAGCGACACCTTGTGGGCCAGGTGGACGGTGTCCTCGTACATGTTGAGGATGTTGAGCATGACCCGCGCTTCGCGGTTGATGTCCTCGGCAATCCGGTTGACGTTGTCCACCGACATCATGGCCGCCATGTCGTTCAGCACCCGCAGCGACTTTTTCACGTCGTGGCGGACCTTGCTCAGCTCCTCCACCACCGTGGTGTCCGGGCGGGCGCTCTCGGTTGCCGTCTGCCGCAGCACCCCGGCGGTGACCGACAGCAGCAGGAACTTCATCTTGCGGTAGACCACCTGGTCCTCGACCATGAAACCCTTGCTCTTGAAGAAGCCGATGGAGCTGAGGAGCTTGTCCCATACGTAGAGGTAGATCCGGGCCTCCGGGTGGACCGAGCCGGCCAGGCAGGAGGCGAAGGCGGTGCCGATCCCCTTGCCCCGGCCGAAGGGGCTGGTCACCTGACGGTAGATGTGGAACTTCATCCGGTCCGGGGTGGCGTAGACCGTCATGTAGCCGAGCAGCTCGCCCCGCTCCTCCCAGACGTAGCTGTGGCCGTAGTCGATGTCGATGGAAGAGTCGAGCACGTAGGGGGACGGGATCACCAGCGAGTCGATGTTGAGGAGCGGCTGCTGGGCGATGGCCTTCTCCCGGGACGGGGTCAGGTTCCGGATAAAGGGGTAGCGGTCCTGGTCCCAGGTGGGGGCGGATTCCGGCGCACTGCCGGTCAGGTCGGGGCGAAGTGGTTCCATGGGCTGCTCCTCCGGAGGGGGCAGGATGGCGGCATCGGCCGCAGCTGCCACGGTAGCACAAAGAAAGCCGCGATTGCCAGAATTTGTAGGGGATTCGGGGACAGAGTTGCATGGTCGAGTTGCATTTTTGGCATCTTGTGCTATTATTGTTACAAATAATGAACATCAAAGGAGGTTTACCGATGAAATATCTTTTATTGGCAGCAGTATTCGTAGGCATGCTCAGTGGTACTGCGTTTGCTGACCACCACGCAATCAAGGTTGGCAAATCCGATACACTCGGAGCGTATCTTACCGACACCAAGGGGATGACCCTGTACTATTTTACGAAGGATGCACCTGGTAAAAGTGCCTGCGCCGGCGAATGCGTTGACAAATGGCCCTTGTACTTCCGCGAGAAGGTCGCCCCCAAGGACGGTCTTAAAGCAGAAGACTTCGGCACATTGAAGCGGGATGACGGCAAGATGCAGACAACCTACAAGGGGATGCCGCTCTACTACTTTATCAAGGATGCCAAAGCTGGAGACACCGCCGGACAGGGAGTTAAAGGCGTCTGGTATGTTGTAGCTCCTTGACGGATCCCGGGACAGGCATGTAGAGAGTCTGACCCTGTCAAACCTTCTTAACCTGCTTAATAATAAAGGCGGCCAATCGGTCGCCTTTATTATTTCAGAAATATTCAGAAAATACCCCTTGACCCGTCTACCGCTTCACAGTTTAGCGTTGTTCTTGTCATGGCCATGATACAATCAAACATGCAAAGGAGAATGACGATGAACGCGACTGTAACCGTGGAGGAGTGGGTAGCCCGCTTCGAGGCAATCGGCCTGGATGAGGCGGCAATGGAGCAGTGGCACCGGCTGTTTGAACAGGAAAACCCGGCCGGACACCAGAGCTTCCTGGAATGGCTCGGGCTGCCGGCAGAGAAGGTCAGCGCCATCAGGGCAAAATTCGCCTGATATGAACCAGCCCCCGGCAACCCGCCGGGGGCATTGTGGAGATTGGTATGTACCGAATTTCAGAGCTGGCCCGGCAGTTCGGGCTCTCCCGCAGCACCCTGCTCTATTATGACAGCATCGGCCTGCTCTCCCCCTCGGGCCGGAGCGAAAGCGGTTACCGCCAGTATTCAGCAGCTGATCGCGACCGGCTGGAGTCGATCTGCTCACTGCGCCGGGCCGGCATGGATATCGATGGCATCAGGGCGATGCTCGCCACTGCCGGTGACGATTCGTCCACGGTTTTACGGCGGCGACTGGATGAGATCAGCACGGAAATCGAGGCACTGCGGACCAAGCAGAGGCTGCTGGCCGGCATGTTAAAAGTGCAGGTTGAAGGTGGTCCGGGGGCTACCGTAAACAAGGAGATGTTCGTTGCCATGCTGCGAGCTGCCGGTATGGATGACGCCGCCATGAAAAAGCTGCATGTGGAGTTCGAGCGCCGGGAGCCGGAGGCCCACCACGCCTTTCTGCTCTCCCTCGGCATCTCCGAAAAGGAAGCGCTGCTGATCCGCGAGTGGTCCGCACTGTAGGCCTTTTCAGCAGATGGAAACTCCGGACGGGAATTTCCGGGAACAGCATTAGTTATTCAAAAGGCGGCCTTTCGGCCGCCTTTGTCATCTCTGGGAATGCTCGCTACTCCCGCACCCAGTGGCAGGTGTAGCCGCCCGGGTTCTTCACCAGGTAATCCTGATGATACTCTTCGGCCCGCCACCAGAGTCCGGCTTTGGTGATCTCTGTAACCACCGGACGTTGCCACTTGCCGCTGGCGTCCACCTCGGCCTTGACCTGCTCGGCGATCCGCTGCTGCTCGGCGTCATGATAGAAGATGGCGCTCCGGTAGCTGGAGCCGGTAGCGTTCCCCTGGCGGTTCAGGGTAGTCGGATCGTGCATCCGGAAGAAGAACCTGAGCAGGGCTTCATAGCTCGTCTTCTTGGGGTCGAATTCGATCCGTACCGCTTCGGCGTGCCCTTCGTGGTTGCCGTAGACAGCGTTCAGGATATTACCGCCGGTGTAGCCTACCTCGGTGGTAATCACCCCCGGCTGCTTGCGCAAGAGATCCTGCATCCCCCAGAAACAGCCGCCGGCCAGGGTCGCCACCTGGTGAGCCGGTGCTGCCGGCGCCTTGCGGCCGAACAGCGGGAGATAGGCGCCGAAACCCTCCTTCTCCAGGTCGTCCACCGGGATGAAGCGAAGCGCCGCCGAGTTGATGCAGTAGCGCAGCCCCCCCTTGTCCCGCGGCCCGTCGTCGAAGAGATGCCCCAGGTGGGAGTCGGCCTCCCTGGAGCGGACCTCGGTCCGGACCATGCCGAAGCCGCTGTCGCTCAACTCCCTGACGCTGTCCCGGGCGACCGGCCGGGTGAAGCTGGGCCAGCCGGTGCCTGAATCAAACTTGTCTTTGGAGGAGAAGAGCGGCTCGCCGCTGACGATGTCCACGTAGAGCCCTTCACGGTGCTCATTCCAGTAGGTATTGTCAAAGGGGGGCTCAGTCCCCGACTTCCGTGTCACCCGGTACTGCAGCGGCGTGAGGCGCTGCTTCAACTCCTCGTCCGAATAGATCTTCCTGGTCATCGTCGTCTCCTTTCCGGTTGCCTGGCCGACCAAGTGCAGGGAGCGGACAATGCTTGCCGCTACCAGGCAGACAACCATCATTATCAGAATCGTCACAACTCGCTTTTTCATCTTTTTCCCCCAATGCAAACATGATAGGTATGTTGTTAACTACATCCTATCTCCGTGACGCCGCTTTTTCTGTAAGCCGCCTTACACAACGGCAGCACGGGGGATGAAAACGACTCTTGCGCAAGGGGGCCTGTGATGCACCCGGAAAAACTCTGGTATCTGCGGCAGATGGATTTTTTCAGCGGTCTGAGCGACGCCGAGTACGAAGTCATCGACCGGGATTCCCGCACCCTGACCCTGCGCAAGCGGCAGCTGCTGCCGTTCGGGGGGACTGCGCAACAGGCGGTCTATTTCGTCAAGAAGGGGAGCATCAAGCTGGTGCGGACCACTCCGGACGGGCACTCCTTCATCATCGATATCCTCGGTCCTTTCACCCTTTTCGGTGAACTGGAGGGGGTATTCGCCGATGATGACGGCGAGGTGACCGCCGAGGCGCTGGAGGATACACTCCTCTGCATGATGCGGCGCGACAACTTCGACCGGCTCATGACACTGGTACCGGCCCTGGGGACGCGGATCACCAAGCTGAGCGGCCTGCGCCTCCGCAGACTCCGGAACCGCCTTGTGGACATGCTCTATGCGTCGGTGGAGGAGCGGCTGGCGAAGACCTTTCTCGGACTGGCTACGGAATTCGGCATCGCTGCCCAAGAGGGGGTACTGATCAACCTGCGGCTCACCCACAACGATTTTGCCGGGCTGATCGCCTCGACCAGAGAGACCGTCTCCACCGTGCTAAACAGCCTCGTCCGGCGCGGGGTGATCGATTTCCGGGACCACCGCCTCCTGCTCAAAGATCCTGAACTGATCAGGCGACTCGCCGGCCACACATAATGCCTTCGACCAATTAACCTGGCAGACGTAAAAGAGTTGCTACACTGCACTGAATCAGTTGCATTCCTGCCCGCCTGCTTTATCATTAACCCATGAAAAATCCGACAACTAACAGTGCTGACTTACCCTCAACTTCGCCCCGCTCCCCGTTGCGGGTACTGCTCGGCGGCATGCTCGGCATGATGGTGGCCATGGGGATCGGCCGCTTTGCCTTTACGCCGATTCTGCCCCTGATGCAGCGGGACCTGTCGGGCAGCCACAGCCTGGCCGGCGGCCTGGCGTCACTCAATTACATCGGCTACCTGGCCGGGGCGCTGGCCTGTGCCATCTGGCCCGGGATACTGCGCCGGGTACCGGTCAACATCGGCGCCCTGGGCACCTGCATTGCCACGACCCTGCTGATGGCGCTGACCACCGCCCCCTTCTGGTGGGGCACCCTGCGGCTGCTGGGGGGCACAGCCAGTGCGCTGCTCTTCGTGGTCATTGCCATCGAAGTGACCGAGATCCTGGCCCGGAGCAGCCACAGCCGCTGGAGCAGCGCCCTCTACGGCGGCATCGGCCTGGGAATAGCCCTGAGCGGCGCGACGGTGCCGCTGCTGGACCGCCTTGACGGCTGGCGCGGTGCCTGGCGCGGCATGGGGGGTCTTTCCGTGGTGCTGGCCCTGATCGGCATCATGGTGGCGGGCAAACGGCGCGGCGCGGTGGCCGTGCCTGACAAGGTGTCAACGACGCCAGCAACGGGGTGTATGAGCGGCCTGGCCCGGCTGGCCACGGCCTACCTGTTCGAAGGGTTCGGCTACATCATCAGCGCCACCTTTCTGGTGACCATGATCGCCCATACCCCGGGGCTGGCCGGTTTTGCCCCCTGGAGCTGGGTGGCGGTGGGACTGGCAGCCGCGCCGTCCACCGTCATCTGGCAGCTGACCGCCGCCAGGATCGGCGTCAGGCCGGCGCTGACCCTGGCCTACCTGCTCCAGACCGGCGGCCTGCTGCTGAGCATCAAAGCCGCCACTCCCCTTACGGCCGGTCTGGCGGCCATTATCTTCGGCGGCACCTTCCTCGGCATTGTCGCCCTCTCCATGGCTGAAGCTGGACGGCGCTGCGCGACCGAGGGACGGCGGGCCGCAGCGGTCATGACCGTCTGCTTCAGCGTCGGCCAGGTGGTCGGCCCGACGCTGGCCGGTTTTCTGGCCGACAAACAGGGGGGATTTGGCTTGCCGCTCCTGTTGGCCGCCATCGTGGTGGCCAGCGGCGCGCTGCTGACGGCAACGGACCGCCACTTTCCCGGGTAGTGGAAGGAATAGTCAGCGGTCGCATTGCATGCCGGCCAGGATCAAACCCGGCGCCCGCCAGCCAATCTCCTTCACCAAACAGCATGCCCCACTGCCAGTCAGGGCGTAAAATTCGCCCATCAATATTCGCTCCGGGATTATAATGGAAAGAAGAGCTGCTAAAAGTTTCGGCAGTTGCAGGAATTGTGGAGGCAACCATGGCAACACAAACCATTATCCATAATAAAGAGCAGTTCGGACCCGGCAAAGAGCCGGCCGCTGCTGACCGCTTCCGCGGCGCCATCTGGGGCGCGCTGGTCGGCGATGCCGCCTGCCTTGGTTCGCACTGGATCTACAACCTGGAGGAGTTGGCACAGAGGTTTCCCGGCGGAGTAACCGGCTTTGAGGCCCCGGCAGCGGGGCATTACCACTACGGCAAACAGCCGGGCGATTTGACCCACTACGGCGATGCGGCCCTGCTCCTGCTCCGGTCAGTGGCCGAGCGTGGCGGTTTCGACCCGGTCGACTTCGGTGGCCGCTTCGTGGCACTGTTCGCCTCGGACAGCTATTCAGGGTACCGTGACCACGCCACCAGGGACACCCTGGAGAGTTACGCAGCCTTCATGGCCGGCAATCCCGGGACACCCTACCATTTCCAAGGGGGTGGCAACGACGATCAACCGGCAACGGTCACCA
Source organism: Geobacter sp. (assembly GCA_012026855.1). GTDB lineage: Bacteria > Desulfobacterota > Desulfuromonadia > Geobacterales > DSM-12255 > VEOV01. The sequence goes on along the minus strand of VEOV01000356.1, from coordinate 7,727 downwards.
GGCTGGCACCGGTAGTGGTCGCCCACTGGCGGAACAGTGCCCTGCCACAGATCGTGGCCAGCGCTACCCGGGTGAGCCAGTCCAATGACCGGGCGATTGCCTATGCCAGGGGGTATGCCCTGATACTGCAGGAGCTGTTTGCCGGCAGCGGCTTGGCAAGCGCCCTCGGAGCCGCCGAACGGACCCTGGTCAGGGGCACCAGCGAAACCGAGGTCAGCGAAGCAATCGCCGCCGGAGGCAATGCCGTGTCGCTGACGGTGCGCGAGGCGACCCTCAAGTTCGGTCAAGCGTGTCCCCTGGCGCAGAGCTTCCCGGCAGCAGTGCAGTGCGCCCTCAAATACGAGCACGATTTCGGCAGAGCCATCACGGAAACCGCCAACGCCGGCGGTGACAGTGCCGGACGGGCAGCCATGATCGGCGCCTGGCTCGGGGCGGCCAACGGGCTTGATGGCATTCCGTCCGCCTGGCGCAAGCGCCTGAACCGGCAGGAGGAGATTCATACTCTGGTAGAGCGGGTCGTCGCCCTGGCGAAAAAGTGAACGGGGAAAACCTGTCAAATGCGAAAGGCGGCCGATTGGCAGCCTTTCATTCCCTACCGAAGCACCTTCTGCCCGCTAGTCGTCGTGATGCTTGTGCTTCTTCTCCTTCTTGTGCTTGCGCTCCCCCTTGTGTTTGCCGTTATCGTGGTGGTCCTCATGTTCATGGACGATGACGCGCTCCCGCTCGACCACCGTGACCGGCTGGGGCTGCGGGGCGGTACTTGCCCTGACTCTCACGTTGGGGGTGACGACATCGACGCCGACATTCACGTTGGCAGCGGCGGCAACACCCGCCAGGGCGAGCACGCCGATTGCACTACCTGCTGCAGCTCTCATCAGTTTCATCTGCGCTCCTTTTAACTGTTGGATTTGACGGTTCCACGTCATCCGGCAACTGACACAAAAAAAACCGGGACGCCGAACAGTTTGATATTTCGGCATCCCGGCTGTCTCGTGGAGACCCATAGGCTTTCCGCCCCACCCTCGCAGGTGGTTTAGTCTTGTCGATTATCTTATGGGAAAAACTATTGATAACTGTACAAAAAGTTCCCGGCAGAGTCAATAGCGACGGTGTTTTTCCGGCTGACATATTGCATCCCAACGGATAATCCTATACAGTTCGAGCACTACTCCATTCGGGTGATTCCATGTCACAGTTTGTCTATATGCCGACGCCCCATTTCAGCGGCAAACTGCACAAAATCGAAAAGCACGACCCTCCGGGACACAACCGCATTCTCGGGGTCATAGGCCGGCTCCTGGACAACCCTGCCGATGCCGACGGCTGGATGCACGGCGAATACCAAGGGTGGCTGAAGAAATATGTCGGCCGGCGCGATTACCGCCTGATCTATCACTGGTGCTCCCAGTGCCGCAAGGAAGGGCGGAAGATCGCCGACATCTGCGGCCTGTGCGATCAGGTAGCCGACAATAGCGTCATCTTCTTTGAAGTCTACCACAAGAACGAAGCCAACCGGCTCTGACCCATGGCATGATCACCCAGGCAACACCATGCCCACAAACGCCACAAACACACTGTATAACCGCATCTACACCCTGGTCCGCCAAATCCCGCCTGGCCGGGTAGCAACCTACGGCAGCATCGCCCGGCTTCTGGGCTGCACTGCCCGCACAGTCGGCTTTGCCATGGCTGCGCTCCCTCCTGGCCATGACGTCCCGTGGCAGCGGGTAATCAACAGCCAGGGGAGAGTGAGCCCGCGCACTGATGGCGACGGCGCCCTTGTCCAGCGCCTACTGCTGGAGGCCGAGGGGGTGCGGTTCGCCTCCCGCGGGCGGGTCGATCTCGGCCTCTTCGGCTGGCCTTGAACGATCCATCGACTGCGAGCTGCTACGGCCTTATCCGGGCTGAGTCACCACCACCTGGCCATGCTCGACCGGCAGGGTAGCACCAGGCCGGAAAGTTGTCCTGACCACACCCTCCTTGCCTTTGAGGCGGTAGGTGACGTCATAGCCGACCACCTGCTGCGATTTGTCATAGACTGTGGTGCATTTGCGCTTCGTCGTGGTGACAACGTCGCTCTTCTGCATGCTCCCCTGCACCTGGTTACCCACCAGCGCCCCGCCCGCAGCCCCGACAATGGTGGCCACGGTATTGGCGCTGCCTCTGCCGATCTGATGACCCAATACGCCACCAGCCACACCGCCGATCACCGATCCGGTGAGACGATTCGGATCAGCTGTTGGCGCCCGCTGCTGTACCAGCACGTCCCGACAATCCTGACGCGGAGTCTCGATCGTTTTAGTGATCTCCTTGATGGCGACGACATCGGCATACTTCGGCTGCAGCGCCCGGTAGCCGGCAACTCCGCCAGCAGCCATAACCACAGCTGCTATACCGATGACAATCCCCTTGATCATTGATTTTTCCATGGCATGCTCCTTACTTACTTGAACATGACGCCCTTTTTTTATTCCTTCCTTATCATTATATTCCACCTGTAAAGGCAGGGGATGGGATTATTTTCTGTCCGGCTCCCTTGCCCGATAAAAATGGCAGCCGATTGGTCCAATCCGGTCAGGAACTTTTATTGAAGGGGATTACGGGTGTATAATAACACCATGGAAGGAGGTGATTCACATGACATGCAACCCGGTTGTCTGGTTCGAAATTTACGTGCAGAAAATGGCGCGGGCGAAGAAGTTCTACGAAGCGGTGTTCGGTCTCACCCTGACCCCGCTGGATAGCCCGATTCCCGATATGGAACTCTGGTCCTTTCCGATGGCGGAGGGGGTTCCGGGTGCGACCGGCGCCCTGGTTAAAATGGCTGGCAAAGATTCCGGTGGCGGCGGAACGCTCATCTATTTCAGCTGCGCCGACTGCAGCGTCGAGGCCGCCAAGGCAGCGAAGAGCGGTGGTCAAATTTTCAGGGAGAAGTTCTCCATCGGCCAGTACGGCTTCATCGCTCTGGTGTACGATACGGAAGGGAACATGATCGGCCTGCATTCGATGCAGTGATGTGATACAGGATTGTGCCAGGGGCAAGGCGCTCAGCGCAAGGGCGCTTGCCGCGGATTCTCGGCAGACAGCACAGCCATGTTGACCAGCACCCCCAGCAAGGCTCCGGCAAGGACGTCACTGAGGAAGTGGTAGTTGGTAGTGATCAACGCCCCGCCAAGCACAATCATGAGCACCAGGCAGACAGGCCGCAAGCGGGGATAAAACAGCCAGACGCTCACCATGAAGGCAGTGAATACCGCCATATGCCCCGAAGGAAACCCGTTGTGCCAAGGGCCACCTCTGAACCAGAGAAAATCTGGCTCAGCCTGATTATCAAGCCAGTAGCGCGTATTCACCCGACCAAATAATGGCTTCAGAATTAATTTCAGCACGTATGCCAAGGGGACTGTCCAGGCGGCCAGCCGGAAAAACCTGGGCAGGGTAGCGTCGATTCCGCGATGGTAGCGGTAGCGGTAGCAGCCCCAGAGAAGCACGGTTACCACGAGAACGGCTAGCAGGAGGAGATCCGGCAGATTGTGTGACAGAGCCCTGTTGTGCACGGCAACCTGTCTGACTAGAAGTGCAATGGGACGATCAAGGAAGAGGCAGCTGACCAGAATGGCAACAGCGGAACAGAAGATGGCCGTGGCGTTTCGGTTCATGGAAACATAATCCCCGGTATATCGGGCAAATAGTTAGCGAAGATAGTCAAAATGCTTGTTGAACAGTTCGATCCCTTCCCGACGAGGGATCAAATGGATATGGGCATGCAGGACCGATTGTCCGGCTACTACGCCGCAGTTGATGCCGACATTGAAACCCTGCACCGTGGAATCGTAGCGGATGATCTGCTCCCTGAGCGCCAGCAGCAACTGCTGGCTGTCAAACCGCTCTTCGTCGGTCATGGTGAAATAATCCAGGGTATGGCGAAAGGGGATGATCAGGAAATGGCCGTTGGTCACCGGATACCGGTCCTCAATGGCAAAAACCGTACCCTGCTCCATCAGGATGTGGCTTTTAACATCGTCAGAACAGAACTGGCACGGATGGGAAAAGACAGACATGGACGACTCCTGTTGGCAACAGCTGTGCCATATTATGCAAAAAAGCGGGAAATCTGGAAACACCTTTCTTCGGCAGCTATTCCCGTCAGACAGTCCGCTTGGCAACGCAGTGACGACCCCATAGCAAGCTGCACATCGAGCACCTGATAAACGCCCTGACGGCCCTGGCAGTTTGAAGCGTACCACCCGGAAAGCAGTTGTCCACCTTGGAGGTAACGTGCTATTTTCACAGACATCTAAACCACGGACGTGAAAACATGCACCGGTTTCTTACTGTTATCTGCTTCCTGGCACTGTCACTTCTCGTTGGCCGGAATATCCTGGCCCCGGCCTCTGCCTTCTGTATGGAGAATTCTCCGGCAGACAGAAAACCGGCAACGACTGCTCCTGCCAAAAATAGTTATGAGCCACCGGTAGCCGCGCAGAAAACCGGCAACAAAAACCTGCGCTGCCCCGACAAAAAACCGTGGAGCGACGAGAGCGTGGCCGCGAGCATCAAGGTGCCGGTCGCACGGCTCAAGGCGCTGAAGGCAGCCCGCTCCCTGACCAACGAGCAGATCTGCACCTTGCCCGAGCCGATGCTGAAGCGGGCCTGGTCCAAGCTGGAGACGGGCAAGGCGGGTTACCCCAATGAATGGGCCGAGTTTCGCGACCTGCAGCGGCGCAGCGACGACGGCAAGGTCAAGCCGGACGGGCTGATGAAAGGCTTTGAACACCGCAAGACGGTTCTGAAGAAGATTGCCGAAAAAAGGGCCGCCAGAGAAGCCGGGAAAAGTGCACTTGCCGGAAGCCAGTCAATGGTTGATCCGGCCGCGACCAGCGCCACATTCGACCTGCTCGCCTCAGGAGTGGATGCCGGTTTGGCCGGAATTGCCGCCAATCAGTGGACCGAGCTGGGCCCGGGCAATATCGGCGGCCGGATCCGGGCAATCCTCATCGACCCGGACAACACCAGCAGCATCTGGGTCGGGGGGGTCGCCGGCGGCATTTATCACAGCAGTGATTACGGCGCCTCTTTCGCCCCGGTGAATGATTTCATGGCAAACCTGGCCATCAGCAGCCTGGTAATGGACCCGGCCAATCACAACACCCTGTATGCCGGTACCGGTGAGGGGTTTTTCAACGCCGACGGCGTCCGGGGCTATGGCGTCTTCAAATCGACCGATCGCGGCCTCACTTGGAATCTCCTCACGGCAACCACCCCCAGCACCGATGTGAACAATGCCGCGTTCGGCTGGTACTATGTCAATCGCCTGGCCGTCTCCGGCAACGGCGCCACTCTGCTGGCCGCCACCAAGGGGAATTTCACCAATTTCGGCGGCAGTATCTACCGCTCCATTGACGGCGGCACCACCTGGAGCCAGCGCTACGCGGCAGCCAGGGTCTGGGACGTAAAATTCGACCCCAACGACCCGAACAAGGCGCTGGCCGATTCGCAGCACTACAATACAACCACAAAAGTATACGACAATGCCATCATCGCCTCAACGGACGGCGGCCTCACCTGGAGCGCCAAAAAAACCTTTTCGACCGCCAGCCCCATCCGGATCGAACTGGCCTACACCAAGGCAAACTCCCAGATAGTCTACGCCTCGGTTGACCAGAACAGCGGCGAAATCTGGAAATCTGCCGACGGCGGCGCCACCTGGGTACTCATGTCAACCCCGCAGCACCTGGGGAACCAGGGATCGTACGACAACACCATCTGGGTCGATCCGACCAACGCCAACCATCTGGTAGCAGCAGGCCTGGACGTCTACCGCTCCACCAACGGCGGTACCACTTTCACCAAAATCAGCAACTGGGGCAACAACCAGATCGATATCCGTTACGGCAGCGGCACCTCCCATACCCCCCACGCCGACCACCATGCCCTGGTCGCCGATCCGAACTACAACGGCACCAGCAACAGGACCCTTTACAACGGCAATGACGGCGGTCTCTACCGCGCCACTGACCTCACCCTGGCCGGGGAGAGCAGCGGCTGGGACGAGCTGAACAACGGCCTCGGGCTGACCCAGTTCTACAGCGTGGCCGGCAAGAGCTCCGGCGGCACCAGGATTGTCGGCGGATCGCAGGACAACGGCATGCTCTACAACGGCGGGCCTGGCACCGACTGGAAAATGTTTCAGGGGGGTGACGGCGGTTTCGGCGCCGTTGATGCCACCAATGACAATTACCTCTACGGCGAATATGTCTATCTGCAGATCGGCCGCTCCACGGACCGTGGCGCCAACTACACCTACATCAACAAGACCGGCAGCAACCAGCTCACCGACTCAGGCTCTTCCTCAGGTGCCAATTTCATCGCCCCCTTCATCCTCGACCCCAATGACAGCAACCGGCTGCTGGCCGGCGGACTCTCCCTCTGGCAGAACGTGGCTGCAAGGACCGGCACCGACTGGACGGCCATCAAACCGTCCGTGGGCAGCAAGATCAGCGCCATTGCCGTGGCCGAAGGGAATAGCAACATCGTCTGGGTGGGACACAATAACGGCGACGTCTACCGCACTGCCAACAGCCAGAGCGCCACACCTACCTGGACTCTGGTCAGCAGCGGCACCAGCGGCACTCTTCAAGGACGGATGGTCAACCGCATTGTCATCGACCGGGATGATCCCACAAAGGCCTACGTGGCCTTTGGCGGCTACAATAACAATAATATCTGGCGCACAGCTGATAACGGCGCGACCTGGACCGATCTGAACTCGCCGGCCAGGGTCCTCCCCAGCGTCCCCTGCTTCTCCCTGGCACGCCACCCGCTCAATGCCGCCTGGCTCTATGCGGGCACCGAGGTGGGACTTTTCACCAGCCAGGACGGCGGCGCCACCTGGTCCGCCTCCAACGACGGCCCGGCCAACGTGGAGATCGCCGACCTTGCCTGGCGGGACAATACGACCCTGATTGCCGCAACCCACGGCCGGGGGATGTTCCAGACAACGGCAAATTTCTCGGCCAGCACCGCTACAGTCCTTGCCACCGGCCTCACCCCCTCCACATACGGCCAGTCAGTAACCTTTACCGCCACGGTCTCCCCCGCAAGTGCCACAGGCACTGTCACTTTCTATGACGGGGCCGACACTCTGGGGAGTGCTGCGCTCTCCGCCGGTACCGCCAGCTTGAGCACCACGTCACTGGGCAGCGGCAGTCACAGCATCACCGCATCCTACGGCGGCGACAGCAGTCATACCGCCTCCTCTGCTACAGCCATAACCCAGGAGGTCAAACCGGCCGTACTGGCTGTAACCGCCGCGGCCAAAAGCAAGGTGACCGGCCAGGCAGATCCCCCCCTGACCTACACCGTAAGCGGCCTGGCAAATGGCGATACCACGGCAGTCATGACCGGCAGCCTGACCCGCACTGCCGGTGAGGCGGCCGGCAGCTATGCAATCCTGCAGGGGACACTCGGCTGCAGCGCCAACTACGCAATCGCCTACACCGGAGCTACTCTGACCATCGGTCCGGCCATTGCCCGGCTGGTAATCTCCGGACAGCAGGACAGCCTGGCAGCAACCATAGCCGGCGCCCTGTCCAGCGTCGCTCCGGGCAGTTCCGTGACAGTGCACCTCATGAACGGCAGCTTTAGCGAAAATCTGAACATAGCTACCAGCGCCGCCATCAAGTTCTTCGGCGGTTATGACGCTGACCTGCTGCTGCCGCTGGCAG
>VEOV01000362.1 GCA_012026855.1 Geobacter sp. | reverse complement strand
GGTTGAGGGTGTGCAGCAGGGCGCCGGAGAGCCCGAGCAGAATGAGCACCGGCATGCCGTGGCTGACACCCAGGAGGGCCAGGCCGAGACCGATGCAGATGATGCCGATATTTTCGATGCTGTGATAGGCCAGCAGGCGCTTGATGTCATGCTGGCCGATGGCGAAGACAACGCCGACAATGCCGGAAACTATGCCGACAATCAGGATTGTGCCTCCCCACCAGAAAGGGATGCCGGTGAAGAGTGAGCAGATGCGGATCAGGCCGTAAATCCCCATCTTGATCAGCACTCCGGACATGACCGCCGATATGTGGCTCGGCGCATTGGCATGGGCGGAAGGGAGCCAGATGTGCAGCGGCATGATACCGGCTTTCATACCGAAGCCGAACAGCGCGGTGAGGAAGATGATGGTTGCCGCGGGAATTGCCGCCGGAATGGTTGCTGTCTCCGGCAGGGAAAAGGAGCCGGATGCCCCCTTAAGCAGGGCAAACAGGGCAAACAACGCCAGGGTGCCGAAATGGGCTGTCACCAGGTAGAGCAGTCCCGCCTCGCGCACCTCTTTTTTGCGGTCATCAACAGTCATGGCAAAGTAGCAGGCCAGGGCCATCACTTCCCAGGCCATGAGGAAGACGATGGCATGTCTGGCAATGACGATCATTGTCAGGGATATGGTCAGGATGGTTGAAAAAAAGGTCAGCCGCCGGGCCATGGCGGGATTTTCTTCAATCGGCCAGTAGTGGAGAAAATAGAGTGCGCTGCAGGAGGTGATGATGAAGACCGGGATGAGAAAAAAAGCTGACAGCGGGTCGATGCCGACTTCGGCGGCGCCAAAGGGGAGTCCCCAGTCAAACAGCCAGCGCTCGCCGGATGTGTTGAACAGACCTAGTGCTGAGCCGGCAAGACCGGCAAGGCCGGCGACAACCTGCAAGAAGGCAGAGATTTTGTGGGTGGTGGTGGATCTGTTGGGGGCTGCCGCAACAACTCCGGCTGCCAGAGAGAGCAGAATGGAAACGGTTATAGGCATCAAGGGAGATAGCATCTATTGACCCACAACGGTTTAGGATACTTATATTTTTAGAACGATATTAGTTTATTGTCAAAGTTTTTAATATTCCGGCGGTGCTATATTTTGATAATAGTCTGAAATTTAATAGGAAAATATCGTTTGATTTTTGTGGTTTTTGGGGAATTTTTAAACAACCTGGTGTGATTCGTGAAACAGGTGGTATAATATTAGCCAATGTTTATGTTGTGGGAGGGCAGCACATGGATAGGGCTACAGTCTGTCAGCAAAATTCCAAACAGCTCGATAGCACCGGTTTGTTATGCACTGAAATAATGCAGGCCCTGAAGGAACATCTGGAGGCGACCACCAATGTGCAGTACAAGGCCGACATTGAAAAGGACATTGTCACCATCAGCAACCTGCAGCTGATTACGGTTGCTGTTAAAAAGGATATTGCCTGCGATAGAGTCGGCGCCAGCACCGAGCTGCTGTTGAGAATTGCTGCCAATGATTTCAAAAACAAACTGGCACTTATCCCGGAGAAGAAGACGTTGCGGGACAAAATCATCAAGTCCCTCAAAGAGGTGCACGGCAGCATTCTCCAGCTGTCACCTGCACTGAACGGGGATTAGGGGGCCGCGTAGCCGGGCTGCCAAAGGGGGCACAATGTCACTTACCAAAAGTTGGTACACAATTGAAGAAGCCGCTGCCAAGTATGGTCTCGATACCAGCCAGATCAAAATCTGGATTGACCGTGGTCTTGTCCGGACTGAAGGGGACAAGGTTGTCCTCGTCAATGGCAACGACATCGAGCAGGAGCTTCACCTGGTGCCGTCGGTCTGAAATGCAGCTGCCGGGTAGCGGGCCACCTACTTGCCAAGCAGGGTCATTGCCCAGCCCGGCGGCCAGATTTTAAGCGGGTAGCTGTGGTCGGTTTTCCACATCCTGACCTCATCCTGCCATTTTGGCCACGACGCGTCATAGGCAACCCCTCCCAGCATATTCATCCGGTAATACCTTAAAGAATTGATCAACGACAGTACAATGAGTATGGCCGCCAGATAGCGGAGCGTCCTGGCGATAGTTTTGTCATTCAGGGCGCCGACTACCAGCAGCATGATCATGATGCTGGGGGCAAAGGTATAGCGCGGCCCTCCGGAGCTGTTAACCGATAAATAGGTTGAAGCTACCGTTACCAGCAGAATCGAAATGGCGAGCAGCTGTGTATCAAGTTGTCTGATTTTTTTCCAGGCCAGGGTGAGAAGGAAGGCAACTGTCGCCAGACCCAGGGCCATCTCCAGCAGATAGAAATTATACTGGGGCGAATATATTGCTGGACCGGCTATTCTGCTCAATGCGTCCCGGACAGCTAGGTCCAGGGTCTCGCCAAGAGGGGTTGAAAAAGCATAACGCTCATAGAATGGAGCGGTAATCAGGAAGCGCATCATCTTGTTCAGCACGTAAAGAAAGTTGAAGTCGCCAAAGCGGGAGTTGAGGCCGGCATCCCTGCCCAGGTAGGAGTTGAGGAATACGGCTATTTGCACCAGCAGGCAGAGAGTCAGAATGACCGTCTGGGTCATCAGCCTGCGGGACTTTGTTTTTACTGCCTTCAGGGCAAAGGCAGGTATCAACAGGCACGACAGTATTCCTGTCAGGCCGTTCATGACCAGCAGGCCGTTGTGCAGGACAAACATTCTTCTGCTCTGAGCCTGGTGGTTATACAGCAGTATCAGTAGGGAGAGGACGCAGAGCCAGTACTGCACCCCTATAGTGGTGGCCCAGATGCGTGCATAGGCAAGGGTTTGCATTAACACCGCAATGGCAAACTTTTTGGGGATGGTATCCAGAAAGGGAATGTCCCACCAGATGACTGCCAGCGACACTGACAGTTGTACCATGAGTGCCAGATAGGTGGTAACTGCCGGAGCGTCCTCCAGCGGTACCAGGGTTGCCAGCGAAGTAGCTATGCTGTTGTAAAGGGTGTTATAGCCGTATTGCGGGGTGAACAGGTTGTCCAGCCAGCTGTGGTCATAGGCGTAAGCGAAGTAGTTGACCCCTTCTTCAGCCCAGAACCGGGGTTCGGCGATCAGCGCCGGTTGCCGTGCATAAACAACAAAAATAACCACAACAGTTATCAAACACTTCAGTGTCAGATGGCCATTCTTCGAAAGTTCAGGCAAGGGTCCTCCCAATGCTGGGCCGACTAAATTTAAAGGGGCCACAGTCTTTGACTGTAACCCCTTTGATTTCTGGAGCCGAAGAGCGGACTCGAACCGCCGACTTGCTGATTACGAATCAGCTACTCTACCAACTGAGTTACTCCGGCCAAACAATGAACAATTTCTAGCGGATTTTCCCCGCCGCGTCAATCATTCCTTTGCCTGCTTCTCCATGGCATCATCCATAAGCTTGTAGGCGCAGAACTCACCGCACATGGTACAGGCGCCGTGGTCGGCCACACCCGATTCGGCGCGCAGCTGGCGTGCCTTTTCCGGATCGAGCGCCAGGTTGAACTGACCTTCCCAGTCCAGCTTCTTGCGGCACTTTGCCATGGCAATGTCCTTGTCCATGGCCCCCTTGACCCCCTTGACGATATCGCCGGCATGGGCGGCGATGCGGGTGGCCACTACCCCGTCCCGCACGTCCTGGACTGATGGCAGTTTGAGGTGTTCGGCCGGGGTGACGTAGCAGAGGAAGTCGGCGCCGGCCGCTGCTGCGACCGTGCCGCCAATGGCGCAGGTGATATGGTCGTAACCCGGCGCAATGTCGGTGACCAGCGGGCCGAGGACATAGAACGGTGCGCCGTGGCAAAGCCGCTTCTGCAGCAGGATGTTGGCTTCAATCTGGTTGAACGGCACATGCCCCGGTCCTTCGATCATTACCTGTACCCCGGCGTCCCAGGCCCTTTGGGTCAGCTCGCCCAGGAGAATCAGTTCGTGGATCTGGGCCCGGGCGGTGGCGTCGGCCAGGCAACCGGGACGGAAGCCGTCACCAAGGGAGAGGGTCAGGTCGTAGTCGCGGGCGATCTGAATAAGCTTGTCGTAATGCTCAAACAGCGGATTCTCGGCGTTGTTGTAAGCCATCCACTCGATGGTGAAGGAGCCGCCGCGGGAGACCACATCCATGATCCGCCCTTCGTTCTTCATCCGCTCCACTGTGCTGCGGGTTACGCCGCAATGGACGGTGATGAAGTCGACCCCATCCTCGGCGTGCTTGATGATGCCGGCAAACATCTCATCAACGGTCATGTCGACGATGGCTTTTTTCCGGACGCGGACCGCATCCAGCGCCGCCTGGTAGAGTGGCACAGTGCCGATGCAGGCGCTGGTTTCGGCGATGATCGCCCGCCGGATTTCGTCCACCGGTCCGCCGGTGGAAAGGTCCATGATGGCGTCGGCGCCATACTTCACAGCCACACGGGCTTTTTCCAGCTCTTTGGCAATGTCCAGGTCGTCGGAGGAGGTGCCGATGTTGGCATTTACCTTGGTCCGCAGCCCTTTGCCGACAGGCAGCGGGATGCCCCCCACGCGCTTGATGTTGTTGCAGATGATGATGTTGCCGGCAGCGATGCCGTCACGGATGAACTCGGGGGTGACCCCTTCGCTGGCGGCAGCGGCCTGCATCTTTTCGGTAATGACCCCTTTACGGGCGTAGTCGAGCTGGGTGATGGCCATCAGTTACTCCTTGAATAATAGTTCGCGGCTGGCCGCGAAATGGTTCACCGGGCTATGTCCCTTGCCCAGTGGGCGGGCAAGCCGGATTGCGGTGGTGATGAATTCTTTGGCACGGGCAACGGCAACAGGGAGCGGTTCTCCTTTTGCCAGGAATGCGGCGATTGCCGATGAGAGCGTGCAGCCGGTGCCGTGGCTGTTAGTGGTGGCTATGCGCCGGGTGCGCAGCCATTGTGCAGACTTGCCGTCAAAGAGCAGGTCAACGGCATCGGCGCTGTCCAGGTGCCCCCCCTTGAGCAGCACGTTGCGCGCCCCCAGGGAGAACAGCTTTTCTGCCGCTACCAGCATGTCTGCTTCGGTGGTTATCCGCAACCCGGTCAGCGCTTCCGCTTCCGGAACATTCGGAGTGAGCAGGTAGGTCAGCGGCAGCAGCTGGTTGACCAGGGCGTTTACCGCCGTAGCGTCGATCAGCTTTGCCCCGCCCTTGGCGATCATCACCGGATCGACCACCAGGAACTTCCTGTTGTATTTGCACAGCTGCCAGGCAACTGCGGCAATGATCTCTGCAGAAAAGAGCATGCCGGTCTTGACCACATCCACCGGAATATCACTCAGCACCGCCTCAAGCTGGGCCGTGACAAACTCGGCCGGAGCCGGATGGATGCCGCTGACACCGAGGGTGTTCTGGGCGGTCAGTGCCGTGATGACTGAAGCGCCATAGGAGCCCAAGAGGGTGATGGTCTTCAGGTCTGCCTGGATGCCGGCGCCGCCGCCGGAGGCGCTGCCGGCAATGGTCAGCACAACCCCTTTGGGTGCAGCCTGGCGGCGGTTGAACAGCAGCGCCAGTTCCGCGGCGGCCAGTTCCGGCTCTCCATGGGACATTATTGCCGAAATTACCGCAATGCTGTCAGCACCGGCAGCGATCACCTCGGCCGCATTGTCACGGCAGATGCCGCCGATGGCGACGATCGGGATGTTGACCGCTTTTCTTGCCTCTGCCAGCAGTCTGGTGCCGGGAAGGTGCTGAATCTCCTTGCTGTCCGTGGGGAACATGGCACCGAAACCGATGTAGTCCGCCCCGGCAGCCTGGGCGGCTGCGGCCTCCTGGGGGGTGGGGGGCGAGATGCCGATGATTCAGTCGGCCCCGAGCTCCTTCCGTGCGGCGGCCGGGTCGCCGTCTTCCTGGCCAAGATGTACACCATCGGCATCCAGCTGCAGGGCAAGGTCAACATCATCATTGACAATGAACAGTTTGCCCCTCTTTTGGCAGCGCTGGCGCAGCGCCAGGCCAAGGCGGAGCTTCTCGTCCGTGGAGTGGCTCTTGGAGCGGAACTGGACGGCAGAGACGGAGTCAATGGCCGCACTGACCCGCGGCACAAGGTCATTGCCGTGATCGGTAATCAGGTAGACGCCGTTAAGTTTTTGGACCAGTTCTGCTTTCAGCACGACACTCCAGACAATAAAAAAGCCGCGAGACAAAGGTCGCGGCTTGCAGAAGGTGGATGACAGGGGCTGTTCTGAGCGCTTCCCTACGCCGGTACGACCCGGATCAGGTTTTAGGGGTTCGAGGAGTTCCTCATCTCAGCCCTTGCGAGCTCCCCCAGCAGAGAAATGAAGCTAGTAGATAACGCCCTGAAAGTCAACCGGTAAAAGTTATTGGCGCTTTACACACTTGAGCTTGAGTGGTAAAAAATAGAGCGTTTTCATCAGCGGGAGATACCTGATGCCGGATTCCAGGCAGCCACAAGTTCAGAGTTCAGCACCGGCTTTTGCGGATATTGCGGCTATCCTGCTGATTATCGCTGCTACCTGGCTGCTCTTTGGCAGAGCCATGGGACAGAGTTTCCTCACCAATTGGGATGACCCCCGCTATATCGTGCAGAACGAGGCCATCCGCGGCTTTACCTGGCAGCATCTGAAAAGCGCTTTTTCTTCCTTTTACGTCGGCAACTATGCTCCACTGCACATAATCTCCTACATGGTCGATTACAGCCTCTGGGGGCTTGACGCCCGGGGCTTTACTGCCGTCAATATAACGCTGCACGCCTTTAACGGGGCACTGCTGTTTGCACTGTTCAGGTCTTTCGGCGCGGCCCTGCTGCCGGCCCTTTGCGGAGCGCTCCTCTTCTGCGTTCACCCTGTTCAGGTGGAGTCGGTGGTCTGGCTCTCCCAGCGGAAGAACCTGCTGGCAATGTTCTTCTCGCTCATCTCTTTTCTGTGCTACGTGAAATGGCACAAGAGCGAAGAGCCCGGCCCGGCACAATTTTACGCCGTTGCGCTCATCGCCTTCATTTTAGCCCTGCTGGCCAAGTCGGCTGCCGTGGTTCTGCCGCCGATGCTGCTGCTGTATGATCTGAACCGGCGCCGGGCAGCGGGTCTGCCGAAACTGTTGCGACCTCTGCTCCCCTATCTTGCTGCCACCGGTCTGGTTGCCGTGCTGGCGATGATCAGCCAGTCACCGGAAGCCGGAGGGGGGCGGGCGCCGTACCATGGCGGCACTGTCCTCAGTACGGCCCTTACCATGTTCCCGGTGCTGGTGAAGTACCTGGGGATGCTGTTCTGGCCGTCGGCCCTGAGCGCAGTCTACGACCCACCGATTAAAAGCTCTGTCGCCCTGGCCGTAGTTGCCGGCGTAGGGCTGTTTTTGCTGCTGGCGGCGGCCGGCATTTGGCTGT
This sequence comes from Geobacter sp., assembly GCA_012026855.1. Taxonomy (GTDB): domain Bacteria; phylum Desulfobacterota; class Desulfuromonadia; order Geobacterales; family DSM-12255; genus VEOV01. The sequence continues at coordinate 505 of VEOV01000362.1, read as the reverse complement.
ATCGCTGGAAAAGAGAGCTGTTTTTCTGGTATGCTGCCTTTTTTATCGCCCTGTTGCCGGTATCCCAGCTAGTGCCGCTGGTCACACTGATGAACGATCGTTATCTTTACTTCCCCATGATCGGTGTTGCCGGAGTGGTCTGCTTCGCTGTCAACCGGCTCGACTTCAGGGCTAACAGGGGGCTGCGGGGGGCCGTCATTGCCGCCTCTGCAGCAGTGCTGTTCCCGCTGGCAACGGTTTCGTTCAACAGAATCCCGGTGTGGCATGATGCGCCGACCCTCTGGGCTGATGCGGTGCATAAGGCGCCCGGAGCTCATGCAGCCTGGTTTGGGCTGGCAGAGGCGGAGCATGATGCAGGCAGGTTTGAAGCGGCCAGGTTTGCCTATCTGCGCGCCCTGTCAATCAAGCCGGATAATATCGAAACCATGGAGAACCTGGGGGTTCTCATTACCGACATGGGGGATTCGGCCGCTGCCAGAAGCTTTCTCCTGCCGCTGCTCAAGGG
>VEOV01000201.1 GCA_012026855.1 Geobacter sp. | reverse complement strand
GTGCGGGCGAGGAGATCGTCTGGGTGCCCGGCTGCCGGCAGGGAATTGCTGGCAGCATCGGAGCTAGCACTGAGCGGGTGATCACTTTGAGCTTGAAGAAATTAGAAAGCGGTGGGTAGAAGATTATGGCTTTTGACCGGTTCGGACGCCGGATCCATTATTTGAGGATCAGCCTCACCGATCACTGCACCGTCTGCTGTTGGATGCTGATGAATGATATCGTTGCCGATGGCCACATGGACCGTCAGCGGAATGTCACGTTCGGCACAGAGCGCCAGCAGGCTGTATTCCTTGAACGGGTTATTGTTTTGCAGGATGAACCGGCCGAGAGCAGCCCCATAGCCGCAGCCGTCAGCCACCCCTTCTGCCAGGGCACGGTTCATGTCACGCCCGGTCTCCTCGGCCATGCCAAAAGTGCCGCAGTGCAGCACGGCCCCCACATCCTCGCTGGTCTCGCCAATCAGGGAGAGTTCGTAGTCGTGGATCGACCCGGACCCGTTCATGGCAAAGGCTGTCACCACATCGGCGTCAACCAGGCTCTTCAGCACCGGCTGCAGACCGCACTTGATGACATGCCCCCCCATGGCCATGACAACCGGCTTCCCCTTCTCCCTGGCGGCAACAACCGCATCAATAATGTTGTTGAGAGCTTCAGCGCCGAGCTGAAACGGCATGGCCGCCAGCAGCTCGCCAACCCCCATTCCGGCAGCAACAGGTCTGGCGGCATCGCGGCTCATTACCATCTTGTTGTTCCGCTCGGCAATTGGGTAGGTTTGTACCTTGGAAAAATCAGTCATGTAGTACTGCATCAGAGCACCTTCCTCTTTAAACATTATAATATGAGCGATACCATGCAACGAACCGGGCTATACCGGTTTCAATTGATGTTGCCGGCCTGAAACCGACAGCCTGGGTAAGGTCTTCGATATCAGCATAGGTGGCAAGCACATCACCAGGTTGCAGCGGCAGCATGTTCTTGACTGCCTTTTTACCGAGGCATTCTTCAAGGACCTCAATGAAACGGAGCAGTTCTATCGGCTTGTTGTTGCCGATGTTGTAGATTTTGTATGGAGCCGGACTCGATGCCGGATCAGGAGCTTCGCCTGACCATGAACTGTCAGCTGTCGGCACCTTGTCCATGACCCGGGCAACACCTTCGACAATGTCGTCGACATAGGTAAAATCGCGCTGCATCAGGCCGTTATTGAACACATCAATCGGTCTGCCTTCCAGAATTGCCTTACTGAAGAGGAAAAGGGCCATATCCGGCCGCCCCCAGGGGCCATAGACGGTAAAAAAGCGCAGGCCGGTGGTCGGCAGATTGAACAGGTTGGAATAGGTATGGGCCATCAGCTCATTGGCCTTTTTGCTGGCAGCATAGAGTGACAGCGGGTGATCGACATTCTGGTGCACTGAAAACGGCATCCTGGTATTGGCGCCATAAACCGAGCTTGATGAGGCATAAACAAGATGTTTGACCCCGCTGTGCCGACACCCCTCAAGAACATTGGTGAAACCGACAATGTTGCTGTCTATGTAGGCGTTGGGATTTTTCAGTGAGTAGCGGACCCCGGCCTGGGCAGCAAGATTCACCACAACATCGAACTGCTCCCCCTCAAAGAGTGCTGCCATGGCACCCCTGTCGGCCAGATCCATCTTCCGGAACGAAAACGAAGGTTGACAAGTCAGCCGCTCAAGCCTGGCCAGCTTCAGATTGACTTCATAATAATCGTTGAGATTGTCAAGCCCCACTACCCTGTCGCCACTTGCCAGCAGTCGCTGACAAAGATGATAACCGATAAATCCGGCAGCCCCGGTAACAAGCACGTTTCTCATTCATATCCCTCGGAGAGGCGCATTTTAAGCCACTCTACAGAATTTTGCACTTCAATTCTCCTGATACAATCCAGCCTTGATCCTGCCCCGGTCAGGCCGTCGACTGTTGAAAAAATAGCTTTGTAGCCGGCAGACTTGGCGGCTGTCACGGTTCGCTCGTCAAAATCGCCATAGGGCCAGCAGAGGCAGTCGCAATCCCTGTCGAGCTCGGCTTCAAGCACTGCCTTGGAGATTGACAGTTCAGCTGCCAGCTCGACGTCATTAAGGGTTGAGCATCTGCGGTGTGAAACCGTATGGGAATAAAACTCCAGCAGACCTTCGCTCCGGAGCTTGCGAACAAGATCCCACCCCATAACCACCCTTCCGGCTGCGCCGCACATGATCAGCCGCTTCGCCTCTTCATGACAGGGCACCGGAGCGGTGTGTGCAGTAACCTTTACCGCATTCACCCTGCCGGTGACCAGAAAAAATGTCGCCCGAAAAAGATACTTCATCAGGACAGGATAGGCAAACAGGTAATTGTCCAGCCAGCCATCGTCAAAGGTCAGCAGCATGGCTTTCTGTGGCGCAGGACACTTTCCGGTTATGTGATCCAGCAGCTCGGCAACGGACAGAGTAGTATACCCGGAATCCTTGAGAAAGGCCATCTGGCCTTCGAAGACCCCGGGAGTTACCGTGACAGTATCACCGGCATGATTGTTGATATGATGATAGAGCAGAACCGGAACAGAATGACTCACGCCACTGATCCTTCCTGGAGCAGTTCATTGCAGGCGGTAAAGATGCCGGCAACGGTGACACTCTCCCGGCACTCCTGATCTCGTTTACACTCCGGATTAAGGCAGCGGGCACAGGAGAGGGGCGACTGTACAGCCCTGTGCATGGGGCCACGGGGTGCATTGTGCCTGCTGTCGGTCGAGCGATAAAAGGATACCGTGGGTGTGCCGACAGCTGCGGCCATCTGCACCGGCCAGGAATCCCCCCCGATCAAAAGATCTGTCTTTTTTACC
>VEOV01000116.1 GCA_012026855.1 Geobacter sp. | reverse complement strand
TCATTCTCATTGCCGGCTTAGACAAGGTCGACAGCGGCAGCATCTGCATCGATGACGTCGAAATCACCACTCTTGCCGAAGCCGACCTGGCATCATGGCGTGCCGGCCATGTCGGGTTCATCTTCCAGTTTTACAACCTGATCCCGGTATTGAGCGCCTTTGAAAATGTGGAGCTGCCCCTGCTCCTCACCGGGCTCTCCAGGAAGAAGCGCCATGAGCATGTGGCAACCGTCCTCTCTCTGGTAAACCTCACCGATCGGGCGGATCATTACCCGGCCGAGCTGTCAGGCGGCCAGCAGCAGCGGGTAGCCATCGCCAGGGCCATGGTGACCGACCCGGCCATCCTGGTGGCGGATGAACCGACCGGCGACCTGGATCGGGTCTCGGCCGGCGAGATCCTGTCGCTCATGGGCAGGCTGGTGACCGCCTTCGGCAAAACTGTCATCATGGTGACCCATGATCCGAAGGCGGCCGAGCAGGCCAACCGCCTGATCCACCTGGAAAAGGGGGTTCTGGTAAACGGCAACGGCCCTGTAAGCCCAGAGCTACAGCATGTTCATCCTTAAGCTGATCCTCCGCAACGCCTTCCGCCACCGCCTGCGCGCCTTCCTGACCATTACCGGCGTAGCCATCGCCATCACGGCTTTCGGCCTGCTGCACACCCTGGTCGGTCTCTGGTACCTGGGGGTGGAGCGCTCCTCAGCCACCAGGCTGGTGACCCGCAACGCCATCTCCCTGACCTTCTCCCTGCCAATCTCCTACTACGACCGGATCCGCCAGCTTCCGGGGGTCAAGAGCGTCGCCTATGGCAACTGGTTTGGCGGCATCTATATCGACGAGAAGCATTTCTTTGCCAATGAGGCCTTTGATCTGAAAGGCCTGCTGGAGCTCTATCCGGAGTTTGTGGTGCCACCTGAGCAGCGTGATGCCCTGCTGCGCGACCGGCGCGGCTGCCTGGTCGGCAAAAAACTGGCCGATAAGTACGGCTGGAAGATCGGCGATACCATAACCCTCAAGGGGACCATCTTCCCCGGCCAGTGGGAGTTTGTGCTAAGGGCCATTTACCGGGGAGCGGAGAAGAGTACTGAAGAGCGGGTACTCTTTTTCCACTGGGACTATCTCAACGAGACCCTCAGGAAGACCGTGCCGCGCCGGGCTGACCAGGCAGGGTTTTACATGATCGGCATCAACAGGCCGGAGCAGGCGGCCGAGGTGGCCGGGGCAGTGGATGCCCTGTTCAGCAACTCCCTGGCCGAGACCCGCACCGAGACGGAGAAGGCCTTTCAACTAGGCTTCGTCGCCATGACCGAAGCGATTATGACTGCCATCCAGATCGTCTCCTATGTGGTGATCGTCATTATCATGGTGGTGGCGGCCAACACCATGGCCATGACCGCCAGGGAGCGGATCGCCGAATACGCCACCATGAAGGTAATGGGCTTCAAATGGCACCATATCGCCGGGACAGTGTTCGGCGAATCCCTCTTCATTGCCCTGCTTGGCGGCGTGGCCGGGGTGCTGCTGACCTTTCCGGCCGGCCAGTGGATTGAAACCGAGCTCGCCCAGTTTTTCCCGGCCTTCCAGATCTCCACTGCCACTATTCTGATGCAGCTGGCCGCCGCTCTGCTGATCGGCATAATTGCGGGGCTGTTCCCCACCTGGCGCGGGGCGACCATCAGGATTGCCGAAGGGCTGAGGAGGATCGGATAGTGCCGATTCCCATCTCCTACAGTTTCCGCAACCTCTGGACCAGGCGTCTCACCACTGCCCTGACCGCCACCGGCATGGCGCTGGTGGTGTTCGTCTTCGCGGCCACCCTCATGCTGGCCGAAGGCCTCCAGAAGACCCTCGTGGAAACCGGCTCTCCGGACAATGTGGTTGTCATCCGCAGCGGCTCCCAGTCGGAAGTGCAAAGCGGCGTCGAACGGCTCCAGGCATCCATCGTGGAAAGTCGGCCGGAAGTGGCCCTGGGTGCTGGCGGACAGCCGCTCCTGGCCAAGGAACTGGTGGTACTGATCAACCTTAACAAGCGGGGGAGCAACAAGCCGGCCAATGTGGTAATTCGCGGCATTGGCAGCAACTCCCTGACAATCAGGCCGCAGGTCAGACTGAAGGAGGGGCGGCTGCCGCGGCCCGGATCCTCCGAAATCCTGGCAGGGGAGAGCATCGCCCGCCGCTTCGAAGGGGCAGGCATCGGCGAACACCTGCGCTTTGCCATGCGCGACTGGACAGTGGTCGGCATCTTCGACGCCGGCACCACCGGGTTTTCTTCGGAGATATGGGGTGATGCCGATCAATTGATGCAGTCGTTCCGCCGGCCGGTTTACTCATCGGTCACCTTCAAAATGCGCGACCCGGCAGATTTCGACGCCCTGAAGGGAGCATTGGAAAGCGATCCGCGGCTCACCGTGGAAGCCAAGCGGGAGACCCGCTACTATCTCGACCAGTCGGAGGCCATGGCCAGGTTCCTCAAAATACTCGGCCTTACCCTGACACTGATCTTCTCCCTCGGTGCCATTATCGGCGCCATGATCACCATGTATGCCGCCGTCGCCAACCGCGTCACCGAAATCGGCACCTTGCGGGCGCGCGGCTTCCAGCGTGGCAGCATCCTGGCGGCCTTTGTCCTGGAAGCGCTCTTTCTAGGCATGTTCGGCGGGGTTCTGGGAGTGATTGCCGCCTCTTTCATGCAGCTGATCACCATCTCCACCATGAACTGGCAGTCATTTGCCGAACTGGCCTTCTCCTTTGCCCTCACCCCCGGCATCATCCTGAAATCCATGCTGTTTGCTATCATCATGGGGCTGGCAGGAGGAATACTGCCGGCTTTCCGCGCTGCCAGAATGAATATCATTGACGCTTTGCGGGCAAGCTGAGCTAAAATAGCCAGCCTCGGCATTCATCAGCATGAAAATCACACGTCAGGAAAGACAGACATGAAGCAACCCTATTGCCGGCTAATCGACACCGGCCCCCTCACTGCAGCTGAAAACATGGCCATTGATGAGGCGCTGCTCGCCTGTTTTGATCCGGACAGTTCGCTGCCGATCCTCAGGCTCTACGGCTGGGTGCCGCCAGCCTTTTCCTGTGGAAAGTTCCAGCAACCTGAAGAGACACTGGCGCTGGCAAAGTGCCGCGCAGCCGGAGTCCAGGTTGTCCGGCGGATCACCGGTGGCGGACTGCTCTACCACGGCGAAGAGCTGACCTACTCCCTGGTCTGCCCGACAGACTTTGTGTCAGCCGCTCCGGGGGTTAAAAACGCCTTTTTCTATCTCACCTCGTTTCTTGTAGATTTCTACCGTGAACTCGGACTCGAGGCACTCTACGCTGCCGATTACTACAGGGGAACAAAGCAGCTTGGCGGCCGCTCGCCACTCTGCTTCGCCGGCACAGAGAGCTGCGATATCCTTGTAAATGGCAAGAAAATCGGGGGCAACGCCCAGCGAAGACTTAAAAACGTCATCTTTCAGCACGGTTCGATTCCGCTGCTGCCGCTGACCGGGGAGAGCCAGCAGTATCTGCTGGCACCGGCGCCGGAAATAATCATGGCCTCGACCTCTCTGGTGGACGAAGGGATCACTGTTGAGCGGGACAGACTGGCCGGAATGCTGGCCGATTCGTTCTCCCGGGCATTCGGCTTGACACTGCGCGCAGATAGCCTCTCCAGCGCAGAACAGGCTGCTGCCAGTGGATATATGCAAAAAATTGAATGACTTTTTCCGATTAACAGGGTATCCTCCCTCAATCAGATTAAAAGGAGACTTGTATATGAAAAAACTTTACGCAGTCGTTGCCGTGCTGGCACTCAGCCTCACCATCGGGGTTACGGCCCTGGCCCAGGCAAAGGCATCCGGCAAGGGGTCCAAAAAAGCTGCCTGCTCGTCCTGCAACAAATCGGAAGCAACTCCGGAGCAGATCAGGAAATTCAAACTCGACACGATTGATCTTCGTCAGGAGATGATGAACAAGCGTTTTGATCTGCAGCGTGAGAATCTTAAGGACGCCCCTGACGCGGCCAAAGTATCTGCCATAAAAGCGGACATCGAGGCACTCAAAGTGAAGCTGGATGCTGCCAAGACGGCCGCCAAGCTCCCTGCCGGCGCTGCCTGCGGCAACATGGACTGCCCGCTGATGGATGGCAACTGCGACAGCTGCATGAAAGGCAATAAAAGCTGCGCAACAGCTGCAAAAAGCACCAAAGCCTGCAACAATTGCAATAAAAAGGGTGATTGCGGCTGCACGAACTGCAGTAAAGGCGCCTGCGACAAATGCGACAAGGCTGCCAACTGCAACTGCAGCAAAAAAAGCAAATAGCTTTTCCAGGCAATAGCGTAACAAAGCCCCTGACTCTGCGAGCCAGGGGCTTTTTATTCCGGGTTCAAGCAGATTTGAAGCGGAAGCGGGGGAACTGATGACCGACCATTATATCCGTGCAATTACCAAATCAGGGGGCATCCGTATCCTGGCATGCTCCATTACCGGCCTGGCAAGCGAGATCTGCACTCTGCAGCAGGCATCGGCAACAGTCTGCGTGGCCCTTGGCAGGGGTCTGGCTGCCGGCGCTCTCATGGGCGGCATGCTCAAGGGAGATCAGCGCATTGCCCTCAAATTCGAGGGGAACGGCCCGTTGCGCAAGATGATTATCGAGGCCGATGGCGACGGTGCGCTGCGTGCCTGCTGCGGTAATCCGTCTGCCGAAGCAGAACCGGTTGACGGCAGGTGGAATGTCCCCGGGGTGCTGGGGAGAGCCGGTTTTCTGACTGTTTCCAAGGATCATGGTTTTGGCGGACTGCCATATCAAGGCATGGTGCAGCTGCAAAGCAGCGAAATCGGCGACGATCTGGCGCTCTACCTGACCGAATCGGAGCAGATCCCTTCAGCTGTCGGGGTCAGCACCCTGCTTGACCAAAAGGGTGCAATTGCCATCTGTGGTGGTTTTCTGGTGCAGGCAATCCCCAACAAAGCAAATGATGCGGAAATCAGTGCCATACTGGAGCGCATCAGCTCGCTTCGCCCCATTGCAGAGCTTCTTGCTGAAGGGGGCACTGACGGCCTGTTGGAGGCATTACTGGCAGGCATCGAGTACAACCGGCTGGAGAGCAGGGAGCTGTTTTTCCGCTGCGGCTGCAGCCGGGAAAAGGTTAGCCAGGCGCTGCACTCCCTCGGCGCTGAAGGCATCAATGAATTGCGCGAAAGTGATGGTCACGCCGAAGTTACCTGCGAATTCTGCCAGCAGAAGTACCGCTTTGAGGCGGCAGAGCTGCAGAGTCTGGAACTGCTTGCAGTGACTGGCACTGCAGCAACGCACTGAATTGGCGGAGACGGTTCAGGAGAGGGATATTTGCCATTTTCTGCTTGATTTCAGACCTTTGGAGGTCTATATCTATTGAAAGCTGCTAATGCTGTCCGCTCCTGGAGATAACTCCTGATGAAAATCCGGGTACTTGGCTGTGCCGGCACGGTATCAACCGAATCCAAAACATCCGCATTCCTGGTAAATGAGAGAGTTCTGCTCGACAGCGGTACCATCTGCTCTTCCCTGTCCATAGAGGAACTCAAGACCCTCAAAAACATCTTCATCTCCCACCCCCATTTCGACCATATCAAGGGGCTCCCATCACTGGCCGAAACCCTGATCTTCATGAACGAACCGGCTCCGGTCGCTATTTACGGTTCTGCAATGACGATTGATTCGATCCGCCAGCACATCATGAACGGCATCATCTGGCCGGATTTTTCCAGGCTGCCGACCAAGGAAGCGCCCGTCATCCGCTACGCCCCCCTGGAGGAGCAACAGACTGTCACGGTGGAAGGGGTCAGCATCACCCCCTGGTTTCTCTACCACAACTACTCTGATTTCGGTTATCTGCTGGATGATGGCAAGAGTACGCTGCTTTACACCAGCGACATCGGACCGGACGCAGAACTCTGCGTGGCGGGGAAGGTTCCTGATTCAATTATTATCGAAGTTTCTTTCCCGAATGAGAACAGGGAGCTGGCTCTGATGTCAGGGCACCTCACCCCCCTGCTCATGCGGGAAATGCTGCAAAAACTGCCGCAGATGCCGCAGAAAATCTATGTGGCCCACCTGAAAACCTACTTCAAGGAAGAGATCATCTCCCAGCTTGAAGCGCTCACGCTGTCCAATCTGGTCATCCTGCAGGATGGCGACCTTCTGGAGCTGTAAACTTTACGGCTTCAGCATGATGAAACCGACCTGCCTGCCCGTCTCCCCGCCATCACGCCGGTAAGAGAAAAACCAGTCATGCTTGCAGCAGACACACTCCGCTGAAACCTCGATGTTCTGCTGGGGAATGCCGGCCCCCATGAGCTGAAGCTGATTGGCTGCTGCCAGGTTCAGGCGCCACTTGCCTGCACCGGCATCGGTGGCACAGTCACTCCACTCAACCCCGCTGTTTGCAAAGCCAGCCCTGACTGGCTCGTCCACCTCATAACAGCAGGCGCCGATTGCCGGGCCGCAGGCTGCCAAGATATCACTCTTGCTTGAGCCGAAGATTTTCACCAGCGACTCGACCCCCTTGGCGGCAATATTGCCTGCCGTACCTTTCCAGCCGGCATGAAGCGCCGCCACCACCCGCTTGACAGGGTCGAGCAAGAGCAGCGGCAGGCAGTCGGCAACCCCGACAGCAATCATCACTTCCGGCTGATTGGTGATTATGCCGTCGCACCCGAGCTTCTGAAAATGGGCATAATCCGGGTTTGGTTCATCGATAACCAGAATATCCGTTCCGTGGCACTGGGATACCATGACAAACTTTTCCACGGTTGTGCCGAAGGTGCGGGCCAGCAGGCTGCGGTTCCCCTGCACATTGTGGGGGGAGTCAAAATTATTCATCCCCAGGTTCAGAGAATTATAAGGTGCCCGCGAGACCCCTTCGTGGCGAGTGGTAAAACCCTGCGCCGACACGTTATGTTCAGCAAATATCTGTGGTGAAATGTAATGAATATTGGCGTTTCTGGTCATCTCCATGTGAGTCAGTCCTTTTCCAGATAATCAATAATCCGCTGCATGTCCTGCGGCAGATCAGTTGTAAATTCCACATACTCCCCCTTGCAGGGGTGTATGAAACCAAGCACCTTGGCGTGCAGCGCCTGACGGCCAAGATCTCTGATCAGTGATTTCAGCTTGGCGTCCCTGACATTGCCGAGGCGGGCATCACCGCCATAAACAGCATCCCCCAGCAAAGGATAGCCTGCTTCGGAAAGATGCACCCTGATCTGGTGAGTCCTGCCGGTCTCAAGCTTCAGCTTGAGCAGCGTCACCTCCGGGTAGCGG
>VEOV01000314.1 GCA_012026855.1 Geobacter sp. | reverse complement strand
CTCCAGAACGGTCACGGTCATCATGCTATTCCGGATGCTCACAAGCAGTACCGCCGGTTCAACAGGATACACATATTCCTGCACATCCTGGTAATTACCAGCTTCCTGGGGCTGTCGCTCACAGGCTTGCCGCTCAAGTTCAGTGATCAGGCCTGGGCCATCTACATGATGAAGATGTATGGCGGTTCAGCCGTTGCCGGCTTCTGGCACAGGATTTGCGCCGGCATAACTTTTGTCTACTTCGGTTCAGCCCTGGTGATGAGTTTCCACTTCCTCTTCCTCAGTACCAAGGTCAAGGGCAACTTCTTCCAGAGACTGTTCGGTCCTGATTCTCTCTGTCCAAACCTGCGCGACATCGTTGATGTCTACGGCATGGTAAGATGGTTCTTCTTCAAGGGGCCGAAGCCAACCTTCGAGCGCTGGACATACTGGGAGAAATTCGATTTCATCGCGGTCTTCTGGGGTATGTTTGCCATCGGCGGCTCCGGCCTGATGCTCTGGTTCCCGGAACTGTTCGGCCTGTTCCTGCCGGGCTGGGCCTTCAACATCGCCACCATCGTTCACTCCGATGAGGCGCTGCTGGCAACCGGCTTCATCTTCTCGGTCCACTTCTTCAATACCCATGGCCGGCCGGAGAAGTTCCCCATGGACTTCGTCATCTTCAATGGTCAGATTGCCAAGGAAGAGATGATCGAAGAGCGGGGCGACCAGTGGAAGCGCTATGAGCAGGAAGGGATTACCGAGCAGTTTGCTGCCAAGCGGACCAGTGGCATTGTTTATGACTTCCTGGTCAAGGGCTTCGGTTTCACTGCCCTGTTTATCGGTATCGGCCTGCTGATTCTGATGATCATCGCCTTCCTGGGAGGTGGCAGCCACTAGCCACCATGCCGATAACGAGAAACAGAAAAGGCTGCCTATTGGCAGCCTTTTCTGTTTCTCGTCCTAATGATTTCCTCAGGATTTTGTAGCGTCAGGTCCCCTCGGTCCACTGGTCCACTTCCCTAAAGCCAGCGATTCGATCGATGCTGCCAAGCCAAATGAGAATATGCTGAACACAAGCGGCAAACCGTGGATGCCGAGCAGGTCGTAGAGAAAGACCTTGATCCCGCCGACTGCGGTAACAAGAATGGCCACGTTGCGGATCTCACGGTTGCGGCGCAGGAAGGCGAACATGATCAGGCCGATGGCAGCAGCATTGATGAGCACTGACTGGGAGCAGCGGAAGGCATCCTTTTGTGCATTGGCCGGCAGTGATGACAACGCGTAGTACAGGCCGATCCTGATCATGAAGAAGCTGCAGACCAACCCGGCCATCAGCAGTAGCAAGGCACTGCGGTCGCTGCGATCAAATCCCCCGAACAGCTTTGACGCTTCCGGTGGCGGCCAGCGGCGGCACCACTGGTACTGGTAGATTAAAGAGCCGGCCAGAATACCTGCGGGGAGCATGTTGACAGGTGCCATGGCTTCCGGGCTGTTGCCATGAAGAGCGATTGCCAGCGCAACGCAGCAATAGCTGTTCAAGAGATAAGCCGTGCTCCTGAGGCCGCCATTTTCCCAGATACGCGACATGTTGATCAGGACTGCGGCCAGGATGGAGACTATCGGCAGGGTCATGATGAACGCGCCAGTGGCAGTTGGTAGTGCCAGGGCGGCAAGGATGCCTCCTGCCATGGCGAAGGTGTTGGTGCCCGGTGCGCCGGCAACGCCGCGACGGGTGCACCATGCAGTCAGGCAGAAAAAGCAGACGGCAAAAGTCAGCCCCACTGCTCCAAGCAGGTTGACATTCAACTGGCTGGCTGCGGTTACGTGGCGGGCCAGCAGAAAAGCCCAAAATACGCTTACGGTCGGCAAGCTGAAATCGAACCGTGATACTTTCCGGTCACCGCTATAAACAATGCCAAGCAGGGAAAGGGCAATAAAAGTAACGAAGAAAACAGCCAGTACCGGCAGATACCAGGCCGGACCCAGATCGGGTGGAACTGCTTCCCCTTAGCATAGTAGAATGCCCAGCCTGACCCCCCAGAGCTGCAACATGATCATGGTGACGATCAGGACTGTCCAGCGCAGCCAGGAGCAGCGTTTTAACTGCGCTGCAAAGTAACCGAGGATGTTGGCGGTCAGGAGGACGAGGGAAAGATAGGGAAAATACGGGTGAGGGTAATCGATGGCAGCACCGGCAAAGCACATTCCGAAAACTCCGACCGAAATCGGGACGAAGGCGTTGAACCTGCGGCTCATGAGGGCCATGCCGAAGCCGGTCGCCATCAGCGTCAGGTAGGCAGGTACCAGGGGCAGCGACAGGAAATGCATGTGTGTTTCTACGACAATGGTTGACATGAGAACGGCGCCGCAGGCGGCAAACACCGGAGCAAGCGGGCTCTCCTTGCCGTACTTGTACCAGCCGTAAATCATCAGGGCTGCCGCGTAACCCATGCCGAGAACCGAGCCTGCTAATTTGTCAACCAGGCCGCTGTCGGTTATGGTCCGTAAGCCCAGGGCGATGACCATCAGGAAGCAGATTGTGGCAAGGCGCGGTAGGACGGAATTCTGGCTTGCCCAGCTCAAGACTTCTTCCGAAAGTTCCGGCAACTCATCGGCAGCATGCTGTTGCCGGGGGGTAACCGGCTCTGGTCGCGATGCAGAGTCGGTTGGAGGAATGTTTTCGTCGCTTATTCTGGAACTCAGGCGGTCAAGCTGACGTTCAAGCATCTGGATGCGGGATTCAAGCTCCTGCTCACGCTTTTCGAGAGTCTCTTCTGCTGTTGACATCCGCCCCTCCCATCAACATGTCTTAAACCATTCCGGACTCAATGCCCCCTTGTAATTCCGTTAAAACCGTGCGCAGTTCAGTGCCTCAGTGCGAATCTTTGACCCCGAATACCGGCAGCACTCTGGTGACGATGAAGAACAGGACAAACGGGGTGATGATAACTGACAGCGCGCCGAACAGCCCCTCTTTGAACAGTTCAATGCTGCTGGGCCAGATGGGGAGTTGATACTCCATGAACCCTGAGAATGAGGCAGAGAAGGCCTGGCCGCCGATGACGACGTTCCAGCGCATCATGAATACCCCCATGAGGACGAGCAGAGTGCCGACCACGGCCCTCGGGATGGTGAGCCCCTTCCTCAGGAAGATGATAAACGGCACGGCGTTGCCCAGTCCGTACTGCAGGATGAATATCTTGAAGAAGTCCCGTTCGTAGATAACGGCGCGCAGGATGTCCCAGGATTTAACCGCCGTGTAAGTGCGGAAAATCAGGTCCAGCAGCTCCAGGGTTATGGCCAGCACCAGGAACATCACCAGATATTTGGCGGTCATGGTGACGGTTAGAAGTTCGGCGCTCTTCAGCTCTTCGGTGGAAGGGAGTCTGGGGTTGTTCTTCCGTTTCCATTTGTAAATCAGTTTGCGCAGCTCCATGGTGACAATATAGGTGACAATGCAGAGGGCGATACCTGAAACCACTGCCGAGCAGATGAAGATGACCGGCATGAGCGGTGTCATCCAGAGGGCATTGGCCTTGACCGAACCGAAGATGAAGCCGGCATAGCCATGCAGGAAGCAGGCTACCGGGATACCGATGCCTGCCAGGATGCCGACGGCCTTTTCATCCTTGTGCAGTGCCTCTGGGCTGATGTCCATGGCGCCCATGGAGAGTGTCGAATAGAGCAAGAGCTGGAGAGATTCGATTGTGGATCGCTGCTGCTTTGCCCGCAAATCCAGCACTGTTTCGACGATGAACTGGCGGTAGACAAACCAGATTTCCGAGGCGACGATCAAACCATAGGTGGTGAAGACAATGCCGAAGGCAGCAATGGCCGAGGTGAAATGGGGTGTCATCATGACATAGATCCCCCGCTGCGGCTGCTGAAGGTGCAGCATGAGCGGCATCATGGCCACGGGGAGCAGGGCCAGAGAGAAGACCAGGGCAAAGCGGGCGATGTCCTTGAGCTGCTTGACACCGAAAACGTGGTAGAGGGACGACAGCACAAACGCGCCTGCTACCAGGCCGGTCATGAACGGGTACATGACGATCTGAATTGACCAGTAAATGTATTCGTTGGGATAAACAAAGAATTCTTTCAGTGTCCAGGCTTCACCGTGTACCATGGCTATTTTACCTCCATTGAGGATCCCAAATAGAATACCTGTGGTTTGGTGCCGAACTCTTCCTTGAGAACATTCACCTGTTCCGAAGTGATAATCTTGGTAACCGGATCTTCAGGGTCCCTGATGTTGCCAACCCGGCGGGCCCCGAACGGACAGGCGTCCACGCAGGCGGTTTTCATGCCCTGAGACAGCCGGTGATAACAGAGGGTGCACTTCTCGGCCACGTGCAGCGTCGGGTGGAAGTAGCGGACGCCGTACGGGCAGCCCATGACGCAATAACCGCAGCCGATGCACCAGGTCCGGTCAACCAGCACCACGCCGTCCTCGGTCTGGTAAGTGGCCCCGACCGGGCAGACCTGCACGCAGGGCGGGTTTTCGCAATGGTTGCACAGTTTGGGGACAAAGAAGGCCTTGGCGATTTCATCCGGGTTGACCTCCTTGAGACCCATGTGGGCCTGGTCAATTTTCTGGGAGGTGAAGCCGTCACGGGCCCCCTTGGGGGAGTCAATCAGGGTCTCCCCAGGTTTGATGTTGCCGTCCTTGTCCCTGCTTCCTTTGGTGACCACATAACGCTCCACCCAGGTCCGGGTGACGTTCGCGTCCCAGTCCACATCATTTTCAATCTTGCAGGCTTTGACACACAGGCCGCAGCCGACGCATTTATGGATATCCACCAGGAATACCCAGCGAACCTAGCCCTTGCCGTCCTTTTCCGCCTGCAGCCGCTTTGGGTCGAATATTTCCAGCGCGCTGAGCGGAATGATCAGGCCGCCAGCCACCAGCATCGCCTTTTTACAGAATTCTCGGCGGTTAATCATGATTTCACCTCCGGTCTCCGGTGCTTGGGGTTCGACCTGGTCGGGTCGTGTGGGTAGTGGCACATGACGCATTCAGCCTGGGTATAGTGCTTGTCAGGGTTTATGCCGGGGATTTTCGCCCGGGCGCTGTTTTTGTAGGGGAGCAAGGAGTGGCAGCGCAGGCAGAGCGCCCGGCTGGTGTCAATTTTCAGGCCTACCGGATCCTGGGGGTGATTGTAATTGGGGCCATGGCAGTTTTCGCAACTGATGGAGCCATGGGGTGAATCCTTGATGTCGTCGTATTTATCCTTGTGGCATTCCCGGCAGACCTTGGCCGTTTTGTATTTTACCGGGACTTTTTTCCAGTCGGCTTCGTTGGACTTGCGGTGCCAGCCGTACATGTAGCCCCGTTCGTGCATGCCGAAATCATTTGGCACTAACACTGTTCTAATTATCAGTATTGAACCAACTATTGCCAGTACGATGTATAGCGGTTTCCAGACATGGTTTTTCAAGTTAAGCACCTCCTGAATTGGTTAGTGCAAAAGATATAGCTCCATGTGTCGCACAATTCCGCTGAAATTTTAGAACGTTGTTTATACTTTAATGTGTTGTGGTTTTTTGTCAATAGCTGTTTTACGGTTTTGCAGAGGCATTATTAGAAACCCGCTTTTCCGGACAACCGGCTGCGCAAAAAAACTTTGACAAATCATGCTGATGCGGAGTAAATAGATACCCTTCCTGTTAGTACCTATCATTTAACAATGTTATTTTTATACCGCACTTAAGGAGAAGTTCAATGGCCATTCGTAAAACGGCAGGCTACGCCTGGAACCTGATCAGTCTCGTCGGGATGATCCTGGCAGTAACTGCAACCGCCCTTATCGTTGTATTTTTTGCCTTTGAGATGATTACCGGCGTTGAGCACGCCTATCTGGGGCTCATGACGTACTTCATGTTCCCGGGCATGCTGATCTTTGGATTGCTTCTGGTTCCATACGGGGCCTGGCGGGTGCGTAACGAGCGGCGAAAAAATGCTATCGAAGGTATGATCTCCCTTGATGAAGAGATACCGAAATATCCCCGGCTCGATCTCAACGATCCACATCGCCGTCACCTCTTCATTTTCTTTATT
>VEOV01000099.1 GCA_012026855.1 Geobacter sp. | reverse complement strand
CCATCACCCTGACCTTCAAGGCCGGTACTGACCCGAACATTGCCCAGGTACAGGTGCAGAACAAACTGCAGCTGGCGGTACCGCTGCTCCCCCAGATTGTCCAGCGTTCAGGCATCCAGGTGGTCAAATCAACCCGAAACTTCCTGTTGATCGTCGGTCTGGTGTCGGAAGACGGCTCCATGGACCGCAACACCCTGACCGACTACATGGTGTCCAACCTGCAGGATATTGTCAGCCGGGTGGAAGGGGTCGGCGAACTGATGGTGTTCGGCACCCAGAACGCCATGCGCATCTGGCTTAATCCAGCCAAGTTGAACAATTTCCACATGACCACCAATGACGTCATTACAGCCCTGCAGACGCAAAACGTCCAGGTGTCTGCCGGCCAGTTCGGTGCCATACCAGCCAATCAGGGCCAGCAACTCAACGCCACCATCAACGCCCGTTCCCTGTTGCAGAGCACCGAGCAGTTCGATGCCATCGTTCTGCGCACCAACCCGGACGGCTCAACGGTCAAACTCAAGGATGTGGCTGAAAGCAAAATAGGCACCGAAAACTACGAGATTCAATCATATTACAACAGTAAACCGCTGGGGGGCATGGCGATTCGTCTTGCCGCCGGCGCCAACGCCCTGGAAACCGGCAACCGGGTCAAGGCCAAGATGGCCGAATTGTCCAAATACTTCCCGCCAGGCATGAAGGTAGTCTACCCTTACGACACCACCCCCTTTGTCAAGATCTCCATCGAAGAGGTTGTTCACACCCTGATAGAGGCAGTCTTTCTCGTCTTTATCATCATGTTCCTCTTTCTGCAGAATATCCGCGCTACTCTCATTCCCACCATTGCTGTGCCGGTAGTTCTCCTCGGCACCATGGGGGTTCTGGCAGCCAGCGGCTATTCCATCAACACTCTGACCATGTTTGCCCTGGTCATCGTCATCGGCCTGCTGGTGGATGATGCCATCGTCGTGGTCGAAAACGTGGAACGGATCATGTCGGAGGAGGGTCTGTCCCCCCACGATGCAACCATAAAATCCATGGGGCAGATAACCAGCGCCCTCTGGGGCATTGCCACGGTTCTCTGTGCTGTTTTCCTCCCCATGGCCTTTTTCCCCGGCTCCACCGGCGTAATCTACCGGCAGTTCTCCGTCACCATTATTTCAGCCATGATCCTGTCGGTGCTGGTAGCCATGATTTTGACCCCGGCGCTCTGTGCCACCATTCTAAAGCCGGTTGCAAAAGGACATCACGCCGGTGAAAATGGCTGGTTTGCCGGATTCTTCCGTTACTTCAACCGGGCGTTTGAGTTCTGCCGCCACAACTACGAAGGGATCGTCGGTCGCTCCTTTGGCAAGCCGGTGCGCTACCTGCTGGTCTATGGCACCATTGTAGCCGCCATGGCCTGGTTCTTCATGCACCTCCCCACCTCGTTCCTGCCGGATGAGGATCAAGGTTTTGTCATCTGCCAGGTGCAGCTGCCGGCCGGGGCAACCCAGGAGCGGACCATAGCGGTCATCCGCCAACTGGAACAGCATTTTCTAGAGAATGAGAAAAAAACCGTCGAAGGGGTCATCACGGTGGCCGGCTTCAGCTTTGCGGGACGTGGCCAGAATATGGGCCTGGCCTTTGTCAGGCTGAAACACTGGGACCAGAGAAAATCGCCTGACTTGAAGGCTTCGGCAGTTGCCGGCCGGGCCATGAGGGCCTTTTCCAAATTCCGCGACGGCCTTGCCTTTGCCTTTTCGCCACCGGCAGTACTTGAGCTGGGCGTTGCCAACGGTTTTGATTTACAGCTGCAGGATCGTGGCGGACTTGGTCATGAGAAGCTGATGGAGGCACGCAACCAGCTGCTCGGCATGGCGATGAAAAACAAGAAACTGATTGCGGTCCGCCCCAACGGCCAGGATGATTCACCCCAGTTCAAGCTCGCCATCGATGATGTCCGGGCAGGCGCCCTGGGAGTCTCTCTGGCCGATGTCAACAACGTCCTGTCCACTGCCTGGGCAAGTTCGTACGTCAACGACTTCATCCAGAATGGCCGGGTCAAAAAGGTCTATCTCCAGTCTGAACCAAGCTCACGTATGCTGCCGGAAGACATCAACAAATGGTACGTCAGCAACAAGAAGGGTGAAATGGTGCCGTTTTCAGCCTTTGCCCAGGCCCGCTGGCAATATGGCTCGCCCAGGCTGGAACGTTACAACGGCATTCCGTCGGTAGAGGTGCTGGGACAGGCTGCGCCGGGCATCAGTACCGGCGAGGCAATGGCCGAGGTGGAAAAGATGGTTTCCCAGCTCCCGGCCGGTATCGGCTACGAGTGGACCGGCCTTTCCTACGAGGAGAAAAACGCCGGAGCACAGGCACCGGCGCTCTATGCCATATCACTGCTGGTAGTATTTCTTGCTGTAGCGGCGCTTTATGAGAGCTGGACCATTCCATTCGTCAACCTGCTCATGCTGCCGCTCGGTCTGGTCGGTGCGGTCACAGCCGTAAAGCTGCGCGTCTTCCCCAACGACGTCTACCTGCAGATAGGACTGCTGACCACAGTCGGCCTGTCCACCAAAAATGCAATCCTGATTATCCAGTTCATCAAGGATCAGATGCATCAAGGTCATGAACTGGTGGAGGCGACCCTGATGGCGGTCAAGATCAGGCTGCGACCGGTTATCATGACATCACTGGCATTCTTTTTCGGCACCCTGCCGCTGGCGCTTACCAAAGGGGCCGGCGCATCTGCCCAGAACGCCATCGGTACAGCTGTCACCGGTGGACTGCTGTCAGCAACATTTATCGACTTGATATTTATTCCGTTTTTCTTTGTCCTGGTGTCCCGTCTGTTCGGCAAGAAAAAAGCCGCCGCTGAACCCGCCGCCAAGGAGGTACACTGAAATGAAACATAGCCTGCAAATCACGACCACCCTTGGCCTGGCACTCTGCCTGAACGGCTGCGCCAGCCTTGCTCCCAAATACAACCAGCCGGCAGCGCCGGTTCCGGCCAATTGGGCCAGTAACTCTGCTGCCAATACACCGGCGGCAACTCCCGCTGAAAAGGCGGTGGCCGATATCCCCTGGCAGGAGTTCTTCATTGATCCACAGCTGCGCAAGGTAATCACCCTTGCCCTGGCAAACAATCGTGACCTGCGCATCGCCCTGCTCACCATTCAACGCTACCAGGCACTCTACCAGATCAAGGAGTCTGACCTGCTCCCCAAGCTGAATGCCAATGCCAGTGTCGCTTACCAGCGCACTCCGGAGGATTTTTCCGGCAAGGGTCAGGCGGTAACTTCCCATCCATACAGTGCCGGACTTGGCATCAGCGCCTATGAACTGGATATGTTCGGCCGGGTCAAGAGCCTCAAGGACCAGGCACTTGAGCAGTATCTCGGTACGGAACAGGCAAAACGGAGTGTGCAGATCAGTCTGGTGTCTCAGGTTGCTGCAGCCTATCTGACCCTGGCGGCCGATAGAGAGAGGTTGAAGCTGGCCAGGGAAACCCTGACAAACCAGCAGTCTGCCCTGCAGATAACCAAAGACCGCTTTGCTGCAGGCATTGCCAACGCCCTTGCCCTCAGCCAGGCACAGGCCAGTGTCGAGTCGGCACGGGTGGATATTGCCCGCGTTACCAGCGTGGTTGCCCAGGACGAGAACGCTCTCAACCTGCTGGTCGGCGCGACACTGCCGACTGAACTGTTGCCCGCGTCACTGTCAGAAACAGTAACCGGGCTGAAGAGCGTTTCCCCGGGGACGCCATCTGATGTGCTGTTGCACCGGCCGGACATTCTCCAGGCCGAAAACAACCTGAAAGGTCTCAATGCCAATATCGGTGCGGCGCGTGCCAACATGTTCCCCCGCATCAGCCTGGTGTCGTCGGTCGGTTTCGGCAGCAGTGAATTAAGCGGTCTGTTCAAGTCGGGAGCGTTTGCCTGGAGCATCATGCCGAGCATTTCCCTGCCGATTTTTGACGGCGGCAGCAACAAGGCCAACCTCAAGGTTGCCGAAGTTGATCGCACCATTGCCATTGCCCAGTATGAAAAGGCAATCCAGACCGCCTTCCGGGAGGTGTCAGACACCCTTGCCCAGTTGAATACCATTGAAGAACAGCAGACCGCCCAACAGGCGCTGACCGACACCACCGCCGAAAGTTACCGGCTCTCCCAGGCACGCTACGACAAGGGGGTTGACGCCTATCTGGCAGTGCTGGATTCCCAGCGCTCCCTCTATGCCGCCCAGCAGAACCTGATCAGCGTCCGCTTTACCAAACTGGCAAACATGGTGACTCTCTACAAGGTACTTGGCGGGGGGAGCAAATAGGGGAATCAAGATCACTTAAGTGAAGTGGTGGGTACTCAACGGGAATTGCCTGTAACAAATCACGATTGCTGCGCTTTCCTGCGGAACTTGTGATAATACATGCGGGCATCTGCCTGATTGAGGGCTTCCTTGAACTGTTCACTCCGGTCGGCAGTGGCTGAGCCGATGGAGATACTCAAGATGTAGTCACGCCCCTCTTCATTGATTGCCGCCTGGCACTGCAGCACCCTCTTGACCGCTTCTTTGACCACATCTGCATCAGCTTCAGGCAGCAGTATGGCAAATTCGTCCCCG
The DNA here is from genome assembly GCA_012026855.1 of Geobacter sp. Taxonomy (GTDB): domain Bacteria; phylum Desulfobacterota; class Desulfuromonadia; order Geobacterales; family DSM-12255; genus VEOV01. Next base: position 310 of record VEOV01000099.1, on the reverse strand, counting down.
CCGCTGCGTGCCACCACATCATCGGGGCGGAACGAATGCCGCAGCGCCTCAGCGGCCAGTTTGATGAGCCGGTCCCCCTCAGCATGTCCAAAACTGTCATTAACAAGCTTGAGGCCATCTATATCGGCGATGATAATGCTTACCGGATAACGGCGGCTCTGCGCCAGTCTTGCCAGTTCTGCGTCGAAATAGGCACGGTTGTAAAGGCCGGTCATAACGTCATGGGTGCCGACGTAATTGAGAGCCTCCTCATACTCCTTCCGCTGGGTGATAATGCTGGTGGTGCCCGCCATTCGCAGCGGTTCATTGT
>VEOV01000336.1 GCA_012026855.1 Geobacter sp. | reverse complement strand
GCTCGATGTCGAGGAACAGCTTGCAGCGGCCGGACAGATCGGCATAGGCCTTTTTCGGGAACGGAAACAGGGTGATCGGTCGCATCAGGCCGACCTTCAGACCAGCTTCCCGGGCCATCTCCACGGCGGTTCTCGAAATGCGGGCCGCAGAACCGAAGGCGGTGACGATCAGCTCGGCATCATCGGTGCGGAACGCCTCCCAGCGGCTCTCCTTGTCGGCCAGCAGCTGGTAGCGGTCAGCCATCTGCCAGTGGAATTTTTCCATCTCGCCATCCCCCAGTTTGAGGGATTTGACCACATTCTGCTGCGCCCCCTCCTGCCAGCCGCGTACTGCCCAATCCTTCGCCGGCAAGTCACGGACCGGCCGGGAGTTGGGTGTGATAGACTCTTTCATCTGGCCGAGCACCGAATCAGCCAGCACCATGGCCGGAATGCGGTACTGGTCGGACAGGTCGAAGGCCAGCATGGTGAGATCGTACATCTCCTGCACCGAGCCGGGCGCCAGCACCATGATCCGGTAGCCGCCATGGCCACCGCCACGGGTCGCCTGCCAGTAGTCTGCCTGGGAAGCATCGATCCCACCCAGGCCAGGCCCCTGACGCATGATGTCGACGATAACGCCGGGCAGTTCGGAACCGGCCATGTAGGAGATTCCTTCCTGCTTGAGGGAGATGCCGGGACCGGAAGACGAGGTCATGGCCCGCACCCCGGTGGCGGAAGCGCCCAGCACCATGATGCTGGCGCCGATCTCACTCTCAGCCTGGATGAAGGTGCCGCCGGTCTTGCCGAGCTCGCGGGAGAGGTACTCCGGGATATCGCTCTGGGGCGTAATGGGGTAGCCGAAATAGCACTTCACCCCGGCCTCGATGGCAGCCATGGCAACGGCTTCATTGCCTTTGACAAAAAGCCTTTCGCTCATTTATTTTCCCCCTTGTAGACCATGATGGCCACATCAGGGCACATCTCGGCGCAAAGAGCGCAGCCGGTGCATTTCTCCGGCCCGGTAAAGACCGCAACCGTATACCCCATGCTGTTTGGAGTGTCGCTCAGTGTGACCAGTTTCTGTGGGCAGGCAATGGTACAAAGCCCGCAACCCTTGCAGCGGGCCTCATTAATGATAATCTTTGACATATTATTTATCCCGGGGATTTACAGCTGGACAGCTGAAATTTATTTGCTACAAATTAGCAGACTGTTGACCTGCACGTCAATTACTTTGTTGACACCATAACTGTTGATAATGCAGGGAATTGGGCTATAGTTTTACATTACGAACCGTACGGCACAAGCACGTTCGGGGTAGATTTCTTCCTGGAGGGATGCATGTCTGCAGAAACTTTTGACCTGATCGTCATCGGAGCAGGGCCCGGCGGCTACGTTGCCGCCATCCGCGCCAGCCAGCTGGGGATGAAGGTGGCACTGATAGAGGAGCGAGCCACCCTGGGTGGGGTCTGCACCAACGAAGGGTGCATCCCGAGCAAGGCGCTGCTGGACTCGTCGGAACATTTCGCCCTGGCGCGGGACAAGTTCGCCCTCCATGGCATTGTCATCGAGCCACCACAGCTGGACCTTGCCAGGATGATCAGCCGCAAGGATGAGGTGGTCAAAAAGAACACCGACGGCATCGCCTTTCTCTGCAAGAAAAACGGTATCACCACCATCAGCGGCAGAGGCCGTCTGGCCGGGCAAAGCAACGATCTGCAGACAGTGGGCGTGACCAGTGACAGCGGCGAGCAGCTCTTGACCGGCAGGCGCGTGCTGCTGGCCACCGGCAGCCGGGCGGTGGAACTGCCCTTTCTCCCCTTTGACGGCGAAACCGTGGTGAGCGCCCGGGAAGCCCTGGCATTCAGGACTGTGCCGGAGCATCTGGTGGTCATCGGCGCCGGCTTCATCGGCCTGGAGCTCGGCTCGGTCTGGCGCCGGCTGGGGGCAGAGGTGACGGTAATCGAAACCCTGGCCAAACCGCTCCCGACCATGGACGGCCAGGCGGCTGACGGGCTGCTGCGGTCACTGAAGAAGCAGGGGCTGAAGTTTCTCCTGGAGACTGCCGTGCAGAGCGCAGTTGTCGCCAATGGCCGTGTCACCCTGACGGTGAGCGGCCTCTCCGGTGAAGCACAGATAGTGTGCGACCGGGTGCTGGTTGCTGTCGGCCGCAAGCCGCTGACTGACGGGCTTGGCCTGGCTGAAGCGGGCATTGCCCTTGATGAGCGGGGCAGGGTAATTGTTGACGAAGACTACCAGACCGGGGCCAAGGGGATTTACGCCATCGGCGACCTGATTGCAGGGCCCATGCTGGCCCACAAAGCCTCCGAAGAGGGGGTTGTCTTTGCCGAAAGGCTCCAGGGTGAGCTGTCCCGGGTCGAGTACGAGTATCTGCCCGGCGTCTGCTACACCTGGCCCGAGGCGGCCTCAGTTGGCAAGACAGAAGAAGAGCTGAAAAATGCCGGCATTGACTACAACAGCGGGAAATTCAGTTTCCTGGCCAACGGCCGGGCCCGCTGCATGGATGAAACCGACGGTTTCGTTAAAATACTTGCCAACAAAGACAACGGCCGGATTCTTGGCATCCACATAGTCGGCCCGCGAGCGTCCGACCTGATTGCCGAGGCGGTAACCGCCATGACCTTCGGCGCCACGGCCGAGGACCTGGCCATGACCTTCCATGCCCATCCCACCCTGGCAGAAGCAATCAAGGAAGCGGCGCTGGACGTCATGAAGCGGGCCGTACATGCGTAATTAACTTTAGCGGAGAAGCATCAAATGCCGACAAATGACATCTACAAACAGATTGTGGACAATATCTACGAAGGGGTCTACTTCGTTGACATGGATCGCCGCATCACCTACTGGAACAAGGGGGCGGAACGGATCACCGGCTACTCTGCCGCAGAGGTGACCGGCCACCACTGCTCTGACAATATCCTCATGCATCTGGATGAAACCGGGCGCTGCCTCTGTAATATTGCCTGTCCGCTGGTGGATGTCATGCAGCAGAGATGTGCCCACAATACCGACCAGCTTTACCTGCGCCACAAGGACGGGCACCGGGTACCGGTAAGTGTCAGCATCTCCCTCATCCGGGATGAACAGGGATTGCCGATCGGTGCGGTGGAGGTCTTCAGCGAAAAAACGAGCCTGGACCAGGATGCCCTGTTGATCGAATCGCTGAAAAGAGATTCCCTGATTGATGCCCTGACCGGCCTGCCGAACCGGCGTTACCTGCAGATCAACCTTACCGGCAGTCTGGCGGAGTTCGAGCGCCATGGCATGGGCTTTGGCCTGGTATTCGCCGATGTGGACCATTTCAAGGAGTTCAACGACACCTATGGCCATGACGTGGGCGACAAGGTGCTGCGCCTGGTCGGCAACACCATGGGAAACTGCATGCGTGCCTATGACATGGTCGGCCGCTGGGGCGGTGAGGAGTTCGTGGCCATCATCAGGTTCACCGATCATCAGCAGTTCCACCTGGTTGCCGAGAAGATTCGCACCATGGTGGAACAGTCGTTCTTCATGCTTGGCGGCAACAAACTCAGGGTAACCATTACCCTTGGCGCAACCCATGTCAGGCCCGGGGACACAGCAGACAGCCTGGTATGCCGGGCAGACCAGCTGATGTACCTTGGGAAGCAGGCAGGCAGGAACCGGGTCTGCTTTGACGCCTGCCCGGGGCAAGAGAGAGGACAGCCAATGGCAACCAGGACGGCT
>VEOV01000204.1 GCA_012026855.1 Geobacter sp. | reverse complement strand
TTCACTGCCAGCCAGGGTCTGCTCCTGATGATCCCCAACATGTTCAAGATAGCAGGCGAGCTGACCTCCACAGTTTTCCACGTCTCTGCCCGTGCCATCGCTGCCCAGGCACTCTCCATCTTCGGTGACCACTCGGACGTCATGTCCTGCCGTTCCACCGGCTGGGCCTTCCTCTGTTCCAACAACGTCCAGGAGGTAATGGACTTTGCCCTGATCTCCCAGACTTCAACCCTGCGCAGCCGCATACCTTTCCTGCACTATTTTGACGGCTTCCGTACCTCCCATGAAATTCAAAAAGTCGTCGAGCTCTCTTTCGACGAAATGCGCGCCATGATGGATGACAAGCTGGTCGCCGAACACAAGGGCCGCGGCCTCAATCCTGACAAACCGGTAATGCGCGGTACCGCCCAGAACCCGGACGTCTATTTCCAGGGCCGTGAGACCGTCAACCCGTTCTACCCGATCTGCGAGAAGATCGTGCAGGAAGAGATGGACAAGTTCGGCAAACTGACCGGCCGCAAGTACAAGCTGGTTGATTATGTCGGCGCCAAAGACGCAGAGCGCGTTGTTGTTGTCATGGGCTCCGGTGCCGACGTGGTCCAGGACACCGTCGAGAACCTGGTGAAAAAAGGTGAGAAGGTCGGCGTCGTCAAAATCCGCCTCTATCGCCCCTTCCCGCTGGACGGATTCCTCAAGGCCCTGCCGAAGACCGTCAAGAAAATCGCTGTCCTCGACCGCGCCAAGGAGCCTGGCGCCCTGGGCGAGCCGATCTACCTCGATGTACGCACCGCCATCGGCGAAGGGATGGCCAGCGGCAAATTCAAGTTCAACGGCTATCCGGTAATCGTCGGCGGCCGCTACGGCCTCGGCTCCAAAGAGTGCAATCCGGCCATGGCCAAGGCAGTGCTCGATAACCTCAAGGCTGCCAAACCGAAGAACAAGTTCGTCGTCGGCATCGAAGAAGATGTCACCGGCTGCAGCCTGAAGGTTGATTACTCCTACAAGAACCCAATGGAAGGGGTTTTTGAGGCAATGTTCTTCGGCCTCGGTTCCGACGGTACCGTTGGCGCTAACAAGAACTCCATCAAGATTATCGGTGAGGAGACCAGCAATAACGCCCAGGCTTATTTCGTCTATGACTCCAAGAAAGCCGGCTCCATGACCACCTCACACCTGCGTTTCGGCAAGAAGTACATCCGCGCCCCGTACCTGGTACAGGAAGCCGACTTCGTCGCCTGTCACAACTTCTCCTTCCTGGAGAAATACGACATGCTGGCTCGCGCCAAGGAAGGCGCCACTTTCCTCCTCAACGCTCCTTTCGGACCTGAGGAAGTCTGGGATACCCTTCCCAAGGAAGTGCAGCAACAGATCATCGCCAAGAAAATGAAGTTCTACGTCATTGACGGCGTCAAGCTCGGCAATGAAATCGGCCTCGGACCCCGTATCAACGTCATCATGCAGACCGCTTTCTTCAAGATTTCCAAGATTATCCCGCTGAAGGATGCTATTGCCTCCATCAAGGATGCCATCAAGAAGTCTTACGGCAAAGCCGGTGAGGCTGTGTTGGCGATGAACTACAAGGCCGTCGACGCCGGTCTCAATAATTTCTACGAAGTCAAGGTGCCGGCCAAGGCAACCAGCAAGCTGAAGATGGCTGCAGCTGTTTCCGCCAAGGCGCCGAAGTTTGTCAAGGAAGTTACCGGTGTGATCGTTGCCGGCCTCGGCGACAATCTGCCGGTATCCAAGATGCCTGCAGACGGCACTTTCCCAACAGCCACCAGCCAGTACGAAAAGCGCAACATTGCCATCGACATTCCGGTATGGGACGAGAAGATCTGCATCCAGTGCGGCATCTGCTCCTTTGTCTGCCCACATGCCGCTGTCCGCACCAAAGCCTATGACCCTAAACTGCTCAAAGGCGCTCCGGCTACCTTCAAGTCTACCGACTGCAAGATTCCTGAAATGGCCGGCAAGAAGTACACCGTCCAGGTTGCCCCGGAAGACTGCACCGGCTGCGGTGCCTGTGCCCACAACTGCCCTGGCAAGGACAAGACAAACGCCGGCCACAAGGCGCTTGACATGCACTTCCAGCCACCACTGCGGGCAAGTGAAGCCGACTGCTTCGACTTCTTCCTCAAGCTTCCGGACGTGGACGCAACCCAGGTGAAACTCGATACCCTCAGAAGCAATCAGCTGGTTCGCCCACTCTTCGAGTTCTCCGGCGCCTGCGCTGGCTGCGGCGAAACCCCTTATCTCAAGCTCCTCACCCAGCTCTTCGGCGACAGAATGCTGGTTGCCAATGCCACAGGTTGCTCCTCCATCTACGGCGGCAATCTGCCGACCACCCCTTACGCCCAGCGTGAGGACGGCCGCGGTCCGGCCTGGTCAAACTCCCTGTTCGAGGACAATGCCGAGTTCGGCTTCGGTATGCGGCTCACCGTAGACCAGTTCACCAAATCGGCCCAGGAGTATGTGGCCCTGCTTGCTGCTGAAAAATCATTCAGCGACAGTGCCAAACTGTTCAAAGAGATCCTCGCCGCCGACCAGTCGAACCAGGCAGGCATCGAGGCCCAGCGTGGCCGGGTCGAGAAGCTGAAAGCTGCTATCAAGGGGAGCAAGCATGCCACTGCCAAACTGCTCGCACCGATTGCCGATTACCTTGTTAAGAAATCGGTCTGGTGTATCGGTGGTGACGGCTGGGCTTACGACATCGGTTTTGGCGGCCTCGACCATGTCATTGCTTCCGGCAAGAACATCAACCTGTTTGTCCTCGATACAGAGGTCTACTCGAACACAGGCGGCCAGGCTTCCAAGTCTACTCCGCTGGGCGCCGTAGCCCAGTTTGCTGCCGGCGGCAAGGCAGTCTCCAAGAAGGACCTGGGGATGATTGCCATGTCCTACGGCTCAGTTTTTGTAGCGACAGTATCTCTTGCCAACCCGGCTCAGTGCGTCAAGGCCATGCTGGAAGCAGAGGCTTTTGACGGTCCTTCGCTGATCATCGCCTACTCACACTGCATTGCCCACGGCATCAACATGACCGAAGGTGTGGATGCCCAGCGCAAAGCAGTACAATCCGGCTACTGGCCGCTGTACCGCTACAATCCGGCCCTGGCTGCTGACTGCAAGAACCCGTTGCAGCTGGACAGCAAGGCCGCAACGATTGACTTCATGGAGTACGCCAACAACGAAAACCGCTACCGCATGCTCAAGAAGGCCAATCCGAAAGCAGCTGATGCCTTGATGAAAAAGGCCTCCGAATGGGCCAAGACACACTTCGCCTACTACGAGAAGCTGGCAGCACTGAACTTTGACGACAGCTGTAAAAAATAGTCTGACTGCTTCATAACCACTAAAAAGCCTCTGGATAATTTCCAGAGGCTTTTTAGTTACTTGAAAGGTATGGTTGTTTCTGTTATATACAATCTTTATTCATAGCTCAACGACAGTGTATTTCCACAATTTCAGATAACGAAGAATTGGTATAAGGAGTAACGGATGGCGAGTCCTCAAATGGTGATGTACGATGAGGAGTTCCGGCAGATAAACATCGTAATCGAAAAGCTGCTTCGCGAAGCCAACGCCAAGGTAATATTCCTTGTTGACAAAAACGGACAACTGATCTCCGGTGTGGGCGAAGTCGAGCGCTTTGACACCACATCGCTGGCCTCACTTACTGCCGGTAATATCGCCGCAACCGGCGGACTTGCCAAACTGATCGGTGAGAAAGAGTTTTCCATCCTTTTCCACGAAGGGGAGAAAGACAACCTCCACATATCCATTGTCGGCGGCAGGGTAATCCTCGTGGTGCTGTTTGACAACCGCTCGTCCCTGGGGCTTGTCAGACTGCGGGTCAAAAAGGCTTCGGACGAACTTACCGTCATTTTCGACGGTTTGATGCAGAAGGCGGAAGAGAAGGAGAAGAGCGGCACGACAGACTTCCCGTTTGCCGAAATTACCGATGACGACATCGACAACCTCTTCAGTTAAACAGCGCGGAGCCAACTAATGTCGTTCATAAATTATGCATCCAGAGAGATAAACTGCAAGATCGTCTACTACGGGCCCGGCCTGTGTGGCAAGACGACCAATCTGCAGTATGTATATCAAAAGACTGCAGCTGACGCCAAAGGGAAGATGATCTCCCTGGCAACCGAAACAGAGCGCACCCTGTTTTTTGACTTTCTGCCGCTGGCCCTGGGAGAAATTCGCGGTTTCAAGACCCGTTTTCACCTCTATACCGTCCCCGGCCAGGTATTCTATGATGCCTCCAGAAAGCTGATCCTGAAAGGTGTTGATGGCGTTGTCTTTGTCGCCGACTCCCAGGAGGAGCGCTACGACGCCAACATTGAGTCCCTTGACAACCTGCGCTATAACCTGACCGAACAGGGGTACGACCTGGACAAGATCCCCTACATCATCCAGTACAACAAGCGGGACCTCCCCAATGCCATGCCGGTGGATGAGCTGCGCCGTGACCTGAACCCCACGGGAGTACCTGATTTCGAAGCCTGCGCCGCAACCGGCGAAGGGGTTTTCGAAACCCTCAAGGCAGTGGCCAAACTTATCCTGATCGACCTGAAAAAAGGGAGCTGATTGCGTTACCGGCTCTGCCCAGAGAGCCGGTACAGCTTCACAGAGAGTCCAGATACCCCAGCACTTCCGCAGCAAAATCCGTTGAATCAATCATGACTGACAATTCATTGTTGTATTTGAGAGCGCTCTGGGTAAGGTTGTGGCTGCCGAGGTAGACGTAGCGGCCATCGATCACCATCGCCTTAACATGGGTGGTTGTTTTTGGCGCATCAAAGCGGACTTTAACCCCTGCTTCTGACAGAATCCCGGCAGCCAGGCGGTTCTGCTCATAGACCGTCCCTTTGCCACCGGCATCCTGCTCCAGCTCGATGGTCACATCAACCCCGCGCCTTTTGGCCGCCACCAGCTCTTCGACGAGCTTTTGCGGCAGGCCACCATGCTTGCCGCTTACCTTGAAGAGGAAAAAACAGCCGACAATCTCTCTTTTTGCCCCCTTGATACCGCTGAGCAGGGCATCAACATACTTGTGATTCTGAAGGGAAGTAACCTTTGCAGGGTACCCTTTCTGGGCCGCTACAGCTACCTGCGGCTGTGCCAGTGCAATCAGAGCAGCAAATATCAGGACAACCCTTGTCAGCATAACTCCCTCCTCAGCTGAACATCTCCTTCACCTTGTCAAAAAAGTTCTTGTTCTGCGGGTTGACCTCTTCGCCGCTCAGCTGGGCAAACTCTTCCAGCAGTTCACGCTGCCTGCTGCTCAGGTTGGTCGGCGTTTCGACCCGCAGCACCACCAGCTGGTCCCCCTTGCCGTACCCTTGCAGCGACTGGATTCCTTTGCCGCGCAACCGGAAGATTTTGCCGGTCTGGGTCCCCTCGGGAATCTTCATGGCGACTTTGCCTTCGAGCGTGGGAATTTCCAGCTCACAGCCAAGGGCCGCCTGGGTGAAGCTGATCGGCGTTTCACAGATGACATCATTGCCTTCACGCTTGAAAATCGGGTGTTCTCTCACCTCGATATAGACGTACAAATCACCGTTACCGCCACCCTTGGTGCCCTGCCCCCCTTCACCGGTCAGTTTCAGGCGGATGCCGGTCTCAACGCCGGCCGGAACCTTGACAGTGAGGGTTTTACGGTCACGCACCGAACCGGCGCCACGGCAGTCTGAGCAGGGGTTGTCAATGATGCGCCCTTCACCGTTGCACTGGTTGCAGGTTTTGCTGACACTGAAAAATCCCTGCTGGAAGCGCACCTGTCCCGCACCCTTGCAGGTGGGGCATGTTTTCGGTTCAGTGCCCGGCTTGGCGCCGCTGCCGCTGCAGGTATTGCACCGTTTGGCATAAGGTATTTCGACCTGTTTTTCAGTCCCGGTAGCAGCCTCTTCAAAACTGATCTGCAGATTATACTGCAGGTCATCACCCCTGCGGCCCCGGCTCCTCTGCCTGCCGCCATTACCGCCACCGCCGAAGATATCGCCGAAGATGTCGCCGAAGATGTCGCCAAACGGGGAGCCGGCCCCAAAGCCGGCACTGGAGAAACCGCCGCCGTTAAGGCCGGCATGACCGAATTGATCGTACTGCGCCCTTTTTTGCGGGTCAGAGAGGACTTCATAGGCCTCGGTAAGCTCCTTGAACTTCTCTTCGGCAGCCTTGTCCCCCGGGTTCTTGTCAGGATGGTACTGCACCGCCATCTTCCGGAATGCCTTCTTGATCTCCGGCTCGGCGGCATTGCGATGGACGCCGAGCACCTCATAATAATCACGTTTATCAGCCAAGTTCATGTCCTTTTGCGAAAATACGTGTAGGGGCGGATCTGAAACCCGCCCCTACACAAACAATAATATCTGTCGGAAGTTGCTACTTCTTGTCTGTTTTTACTTCTTCGAAATCAGCATCAACGACATTATCGGCCTTCTTGCCCTTATCGTCGGCACAGCCGGCGCCGCAATGCTCACCCTCGGCACCTGCAGCGGCACCGGCCTGTGACTGGGCGTAGACCGCTTCAGCCAGCTTGTGGGAGGCCTGCATCAGCTCTTCACCGGCCTTTTTCATGGCTTCGGGATCATCGCCCTCCATCACTTTCTTCAGCTCGGCAAGCTTCTCTTCGATCTTCTGCTTCTCACCAGCATCGATCTTGTCCCCAAACTCCTTCAGTGACTTCTCGGTCTGATAAACCGTGCTGTCAGCATGGTTTTTGGCTTCGATCAGCTCACGGCGCTTCTTGTCTTCGGAAGCATGGGCCTCGGCGTCACGCACCATCTTGTCGATCTCTTCCTTGGACAGTCCGGAAGAGGCGGTAATCTTGATGGACTGCTCCTTGCCGGTACCCAGGTCCTTGGCAGAAACATGGACAATGCCGTTGGCGTCGATGTCGAAAGTAACCTCGATCTGCGGCACGCCGCGCGGTGCGGATGGAATGCCGGTCAGCTCGAAGTTGCCCAGGGTCTTGTTGTCAGCCGCCATCTCCCGCTCACCCTGCAGGACATGAATGCTTACTGCCGGCTGGTTATCAGCTGCGGTTGAGAATGTCTGCGACTTGCGGCATGGGATGGTGCTGTTCTTGTCGATAAGCTTGGTCATGACGCTGCCAAGAGTCTCGATCCCCAGTGACAGCGGAGTCACGTCCAGCAGAAGCACATCCTTGACATCCCCCTTGAGAACGCCACCCTGGATTGCAGCACCGATGGCGACCACTTCGTCAGGGTTCACCCCGCGGTTCGGGGCCTTGCCGAAGATATCCTGAACCCTCTTCTGCACAGCCGGCATCCGGGTCATACCACCTACGAGAATTACTTCATTGATTTCTGCCGCTGTCAAACCGGAGTCTTTCAGAGCAGTGCGGCATGGTCCTTCCAGCCTGGCGATCAGCTCGGCGCAAAGGGCTTCCAGCTTGGCGCGGGAAAACTTCAGGTTAAGGTGTTTCGGGCCGGTGGCATCAGCAGTGATGAACGGCAGGTTGATATCGGTCTCCATGGAGGTGGAGAGTTCGCACTTGGCCTTTTCAGCGGCCTCTTTGAGCCTCTGCAGGGCCATCTTGTCACTACGCAGGTCGATCCCCTGCTCCTTCTTGAACTCGTCGGCAATCCAGTCGATAATCACCTGGTCAAAATCCTCACCGCCGAGGAAGGTGTCGCCGTTGGTGGACTTGACCTCGAAAACGCCGTCGCCCAGTTCATGAATGGAGATATCGAAAGTACCGCCGCCAAGGTCAAAGACGGCAATCTTCTCATCTTTCTTCTTGTCAAGACAGTAGGCAAGGGCGGCAGCGGTCGGCTCGTTGATGATGCGCAGCACGTTGAGACCGGCAATCTTGCCGGCATCCTTGGTTGCCTGACGCTGGGAGTCGTCGAAGTAGGCCGGTACGGTGATAACAGCATCGGTAACGGTTGTGCCGAGATAGTCCTCAGCAGTTTTCTTCATTTTCTGAAGAATCATCGCCGAAACTTCCGCAGGCGAATATTTCTTGTCGCGCACATCAACCCAGGCATCACCGTTATCAGCCTTGACAATCTTGAACGGGGAGATCTTGATATCCTTCTTGACAGCTTCGGTGTCGAACTGGCGGCCGATGAGCCGTTTTATGGCAAAGAGCGTATTTTCCGGATTGGTTACTGCCTGACGCTTGGCCTGCTGTCCCACAAGACGCTCACCGCTTTCAGTGATAGCAACCATTGAAGGTGTGGTTCTGCTCCCCTCTGCATTAGCTATGACAACCGGCTCGCCCCCCTCCATGATGGCAACACAGGAGTTTGTTGTGCCCAGATCTATACCAATTACCTTACTCATTACTGCCTCCTAAAATTGGATGATGTTTCATCCTGTTTATTCATTTACAAAGCTCTATGTTCAAACTAGTAATCAACTTTGGAAAAAACAAGGGGATGACGAATTTTTTACTGGCCGCTCCCCTTTGACACCATGACCATTGCCGGCCTGAGCAGCCGTTCATTGAGCGTATATCCCTTCTGGAGCACCTCTGCGATACTGTTGGCAGGCAAATCAGACTCTACCTGGGCCATGGCCTGATGGAGAGCAGAGTCAAACTCGCCCCCCTTTTCAGTGATAATCGGCACGACACCGAATTTTTTCAGCGCAGCAGTCAGCATGTCGAGGGTCATGCGGATACCGACAATGATCGGGTCGCTGCTTTCCTGATCAATGTGATCCAGGGCACGCTCCATGTTGTCAACCGCCGGCAGGATTTCGGTAATCAGGGATTCATTACCGTATTTGAGAATCTCCTCCTTCTCCTTCTGCACCCGCTTGCGGTAGTTCTCCAGATCGGCCCGCTCCCTGAGAAACTTGTCCCAGTTTGCCGCTGCCTCCACCTCTTTTGCAGCCAGTTTTGCCGCCAGCTCCATCAGTGGGTCAGTCGGAGCCGCTTCCTGGCC
>VEOV01000029.1 GCA_012026855.1 Geobacter sp. | reverse complement strand
TACAGCGGCGGTGCGAGCGACACCAGGGGAGCGTAGTGGCGCGGCACCCCTCACGGATTCAGATGGAATTCTGAATTCTTGACTAAAGTCATGCTTTTTCTTCCTGTGAGCGGCTAAGCTGAAATCATCAAAGGAGGAGCTGCTCATGGAATTCAGAAACGGTCTGGGAGAGATGGCAATCCAGGATGTGCTTAAAGAACACCCCCCGGTTGGCGACATACTGGCAAAACATGACATCGGTTGTGTTACCTGCCGGGTTGGCATCTGTCTCCTCAAGGATGTGGTCTCCATTCATGGTCTGTCGAAAGAGGCCGAAGCGGACATCGAAAGCGAAATCAATAACTATTTCAACAGTCGGGAAAAAGGAGAATAACAATGGGAAATCTTGGTTGCGGCTGCCCCGGCAGCATGGCGAGGGTGATTGAAAGAGAAGAAACTCAAACGGCAGTAACCGGCACCGTCCAGTCAGAGCTGCGCCAGTGGCCGGTACAGCTTCACCTGGTGCCCCCTACGGCGCCTTACTTTCAGAACGCTGACATCCTGGTGGCGGCCGACTGTGTGGCCTTTGCCATGGGTGACATGCACCGCCAGCTCCTGAAAGGGAAAGCGTTGGCCATCGCCTGCCCCAAGCTGGACGATACCGGCAATTATGTCGACAAGCTGGCGCAGATTTTTCAGGCCGGTGGGGTCAAGAGCGTTACGGTGGCCATCATGGAGGTCCCCTGCTGCCGCGGTCTGGATGTCATGGTACGGCAGGCAGTGGCCCAGAGCGGCCTTGATATCCCCTTTGAGACCATTGTCATCGGCATCAACGGCGAACGGAGGTAACCCAAGTGAAGACTGACATCAGTTCAGCCCTGGTAACGGAACATAAGCTGATCAAGCGGGCCTTGACCCTTATAGAGCGCTTTGCGCCGCTCACCGCACAGGGGCAATTCAGGGACTGGCAATTCTATCTGGATGCGGTCGATTTCATTCGCAACTACGCCGATCGCTTTCACCATGCCAAGGAAGAGGATGTGCTCTTTGAGGCGCTGGTGGCCAACGGCATGCCGCGGCAGAACAGTCCGGTGGCAGCCATGCTGATGGAACACGACCAGGGGAGGATTTTTGTAAGGGCCATGGAAGAGGGGGCTCTCAAGGCGCTGGCCGGTGAAACAGGCCAGGAGCGGTATGTTGCCGAGAGTGCTTTGGCTTACGCAACCTTATTGCGTGAGCATATCTCCAGGGAAGATGAGATTCTCTACCCCCTGGCTGAGCGGGTGCTGCCTGAAACGGTGCGGCCGGCCATTGTGGCGGCCTACAACCGGGCGGAAGCCGCCGCTGGTGAAGATTTTACCGCCAAATACACCAGAATTATTGAGGGTTACGAGCAGCGCCCATAGCGCTGCACCGTTCACTATTGCTTCCCGGCCCCGGATAAGGTATTAATGCCGAGTGTCGTTGATTTGACACCGCTGCGGCTTTAACATGGATCGGGGTAGGGCTGAACAGTTATACCCGCCGCCCGGAGCAGCCAGCTGCAGCCGGGCGGTTTTTTATTTGCCGGACGGCAGCTAACCGGCGCAGTCGCAAAAAACAGGGCAGCAAAGATAAATGATAGCAGCTGGTTGGCTCAGTTTCGGCGCGCCGGAACGGGCTTACTCACCACAAGGACAGAGACATGACCAATAATGACCTGCTGCGCCGCCTGCGTTATGCCTTGAACCTGAACGGCGTCTCCATGGCTGAGATTTTTGCCCTGTCCGGCCACCCCATTGAGCCGGTAGAGGTGCTCAAACTGCTGAAAAAGGATGATGAACATGGTTTTGTCCCATGCGACAATACCATGATGAATAATTTCCTCGACGGCCTGATCATCTCCAGGCGAGGACGGCAGGAGCAGAAAGCAGCTCCGGAGAAGCCCCGCTGTTTTGCCTTTACTAACAACCTGATTTTGCGCAAGCTGCGCATTGCCCTGGAACTGGATGACGAGGGGATGATTGCCGTCCTGAAGGCTGCCGAGGTCACTGTCTCCAAGCCCCAGCTGTCGGCCATGTTCCGCAGTTCGGAGCATCGCAATTACAAGGAGTGCGGTGACCAGTTTCTGCGCAATTTCATTCGCGGGCTCACGCTCGGCGCCACCAAGACACCACGCCCCGCGGCCGGGGAGCAGTAACCCTTGCCATCATCACTGTCATGAAATTCACCCTGCTTACCCATAGTAAAGAGCTCACCAAGAAGTCCAACACCGGCAAGCTGGTCATGGAGATTCTTGGCGACGGCGCCGAACAGATCAGCTGGGATCGGCTGAATCCGCCAAAACAGCTGCTGGAGGAGATTGCCGCCGGAGGGGTGGCTCTGGTC
>VEOV01000280.1 GCA_012026855.1 Geobacter sp. | reverse complement strand
CGGTTTTTCTGTCAGGGGTGGAAAAAAACAGCACATAAACAGCAACAGAAATTGCTGTCATCGCCATCACTCCGTAGCGGAGCCATGGCCGAGGTGCTGCAAGAGCAGGTCTGTCAGGTGATTTGGCAGCCGGGATATCTTCTGCCGGAACAGGCTGATTTAGTTCACGATGCTCCAGGCGCTGCAAGGCGTCGTCTGCAGATAACCCGAGGTGGGCGGCGTAAAGTTTTATAAAACCGCGAATATATGCCTGGCCCGGAAGTTTGGAAAGATCCCCTTCTTCTATGGCTTCCAGATATGGTCTGCCTATTCGGGTAATTGACGAGACGCTGTCAAGGCTTTCATTGCGCTTTTCTCTCTCGGTTTTGAGCCAGATGCCAACAGCGGTGAGATCAGCGGATTTGTCGCTTTCATCATGATCAGCGCGGCTTTGCGGTTTAGAAAACCTCATTTAAGCAGGTCCAGGTATTCCCGTGAAAGTTGGGCAATTTCTGTGTCCGGGGCAATTTTGACGACCTCCCGGAAATGCTTTACCGCATTTTTTTTGTCACTAAGCTTCATAAACGCCTGTCCAATACTGTAATGGGCTTGAGCGTAGTTGGGGTAGAGGTCGATTGCTTTCTTGTATTCGATTACCGCAAGGTCAATCTTGTCGCTCGCGTAGTAAATCCTACCCATGTTGTAACGGATCATTGGATCAGTCGGGTAAGCGACTGCCAGCGGCCGAAGCGTCGACATCGCTGTATTGAAGTCCCCTTTCCCGAAATAGGCCAGCGCAAGGTTTATCCCGGCTGCGGACTGATTCTGGTAAAAAATATCATCAATGACCAGTTTGAGCTGATAAATGGCATCATCCCAACGCTTCATCTCCAGGTATGTGACAGAAAGGTTGTTGCGCGCATCGGAATAGCCTGGCTTCAGGGCAATTGCCCTTAGATATTTCTTTTCAGAGATGTCCAGCTTTCCCTTCCTGAAGTATGCGACACCGAGGTAATTTTGCAGTTCATGGTTGTCAGCGTCAATCTTCTCAGCTTCAGTGAACTCGACCAGCGCGCCTGGCACATTGTTTTCACCAAGGTAGGAGAGCCCCATCTGGTAATGATATGTTGCCTGCTTTCTGGCTGCCTGGCCAAGGGCACAACCGGAAACCACAAATAGTATGACGACCATGATGAAGAGGCGCTGCTCTTTCACAATTTACCCCTATGTGCTACTGGCCGGCAGCCAGAGTCTGCCGGAAGATTTACATCAACCGGATAAGTAACAGAATATCCGCTACTTGTCAACGAGAGTGCCTGTCAAGGAGCTTTAGACACGCCTTGCGATTGAGGAGGGTCACATGATATGTTGCTGCAATCTATGCGCGCTGCATGGGACAAATATATGAATCGACGGAGTCAGTATGAGTAAGCAACAGCTGAGTTTTGACCACGCCATGACCGTGATGCGGCGTTTGCGAGGGCCTGGTGGCTGCCCTTGGGACGCGGAACAGACCCATGAATCGCTTAAACGTTACCTGATAGAAGAATGCTACGAAGTGATTGAGGCGATTGACAAGGCTGATGATCTGCTGCTCTGTGAAGAGCTGGGAGACCTGTTGCTGCAGCCTCTTTTCCATGCGGCAATTGCAGAGGAGCGGCAGGCGTTTACCATTGAAGATGTACTGCAGGCTCTGAGTGACAAGCTGATTCGTCGTCACCCCCATGTCTTTGGCGAGCAGGAGATCAAGACCAGTGAAGAGCAGATTGCCAATTGGGAGAAGATCAAGAAAGAGGAGAAGGGCGCGGAACGTAAATCGGCTCTTGCCGGGATCCCGCCGCACCTTCCTTCACTGATGAAGGCACAGAAGATCACCGAAAAAGCGGCCAGGGTCGGGTTTGACTGGGAGCATACTGATCAGGTTTTCGCCAAGGTACTGGAGGAGTTGCACGAACTGGAAGAGACCATGGTAGAGCGGAACGAGGAGCGTATGGAGGCGGAACTGGGTGACCTGCTCTTTGCCATTGTCAATCTCGGCCGTTTCCTGTCAGTTAATCCGGAGGAGGCTCTCAGAAAAACCATCAGGCGTTTTGAAAGCCGCTTCGGCTATGTTGAAGACGCTTTGCACGTGAAAGGGCGTAACCTGAAAGATGCCGACATGGATGAGATGGAGGCACTCTGGCAGGAGGCAAAAAAGAGAGAGCAATAGCTTATTTGCTCCTCAGCATCGATCTTCCAACCCATTGGGTGGCAAACTGCCATGCGGTTCTGCCGCTTTTGTCCCCCTTGACATGGGACCAGTCAATGGCTTCTCTGGCGATGTCGCTGGTCCAGTTAAACGTGAAGCCGTTGTCCGCGGCAACTCTCTCGGTCCAGAGTCTGGCAACTTCAACATACTGATCCTGGGTAAACGGATGAAACCCGACCCAGAGAGCGAATCTGTTGGAGAGAGAAATCTTTTCTTCAACTGATTCACCATGATGGATTTCGTTGTTGACCATCATGGCGCCGCGATTATCACTCTCATATTCCGGGAGCAGGTGGCGTCTGTTGGAGGTGACATAAATCAGGATATTCTTCGGGGGCGCATAAACAGAACCGTCCAGGGCGCTTTTCAGAATCTTGTAGCCTGATTCACCGGTTTCAAACGACACATCGTCAGCGAATATTATGAAGCGGTACGGCTCGTCCCTGATGGCATCTACGATGTCTGGAAGACTTGCCAGATCACTTTTGTCAACCTGGAGCAGTCGCAAGCCTTTGTCGGCGTATGTATGAAGTAGGGCGCGGACAATGGAGGATTTGCCAGTGCCCCTGGTCCCCCAAAGAAGGACATTGTTCGCAGGAAAGCCTGCAAGGAACTGTCTGGTGTTTTCTTCAAGCAGCTCTTTCTGCCGGTCAATGCCGAGCAGATCATCAAGGCCTATCCGGGTGCCACCGTCGGCTGCTTCAAGGTGTCCGCTTAGGGCGTGCTTTCTCCAGACCGCTGCGATTGTGCTTCTCCAGTCAACGGCTTTCACTGGCGAAGGTAGAAGCTTTTCAACTGCCGCCAGTACTCTTTTCAGCTGCACCTCGAGTTCCTTGTCCATATTTCCATCCTGCCTTTATAGGTATTGACATATGACGAGGGTGAAGATTAATCCCGCTAAAATAAAATTGCAAGTATTACGGATAATTATGCAGTGATAACTTGGATTGATCACAATAAAGTAAATTTTTTGGCGAATCATGCTTGACAGCGGAAAGGATGATTTGCTATAAACGGGATTCCTTTGGCGCGGCAGAAGAAAGCGGCCGAGGGGGGGGCAGAAAAAAAGTTGAAAAAAGATGTTGACATAGGAAGGGTGGTTGAGTATAGTCACTTTTCTTGCCGCAACGAAATTTGAGCGGCGCTGGCAACAGAAACTGGTCTTTGAAAACTGAATAGTAGACGAATTAAATTGCAGG